>JASHQL010000101.1 GCA_030039155.1 Streptosporangiaceae bacterium
GCTGCGCAACATCGACGAGGGCTTCGTGCCCGAGCTCTACGATCCGTCGGTGCTCACCTCGCGGTTCTCGGTGTCGTCGGCCGACGCGCTGCGCCGGACCCGCGAACTGCTGGACCAGGAGGGCATGTTCGCCGGCATCTCGGCGGGCTGCGCGCTGCACGCGGCGCTCGCGGTGGCCGCCAGGGCGCAGGCAGCCGGGCAGCGGGCCGACATCGCCGTGCTGATCGCGGACGCGGGCTGGAAGTACCTGTCCACCGGTGCCTACGGCGGCACCCTCGAAGCGGCCGAGGCGAGCCTGGAGGGCCAGCTATGGGCATAACCGGCGGCGGTCCTCTCCGCGGGGTGGCGGCGACCGTCTTTGACCAGGCGACCGCGGTGCGCCGGATCGGCGAAGGGAGCTACGCCGCCGCTGCCGACCCGCGGTTCGCGCTGGTCGCGCCCGGCGGCGCGGCGCCGCCCGCGGTGAACGGCGGCGCGCTGATGGCGACGGTCACCCGCGCGGTGCTCGACTGCTCGGCGCATCCGCATCCGGTCGCCAGCAGCGCGAACTTCCTCCGGGTGCCGAAGCTGGCGCCGACGCAGGTGCAGGTGACCTGGCTGAAGCAGGGCAAGACCGCCTCGATCGCCAGGGCCGCGCTGCTGCAGGACGACGACCTGCTGCTCGACATGTCGGTGACCACCGGCACGGTGCCCGGTCCTGGCCAGCCGGCGGCCGGCCCCGGCCGCGCCAGCAGCGAGTCGCTGAGCTGGACCGGCGCGCCGCCGAGCCTGCCGCCGATGCGGGACTGCCTTGACCTAGGCCAGTGGCCGGGCACGACGGCAAGCGACGGCACCGCCGGATACGCGGGCCAGGTCGAGGTGCTGCTCGATCCGGCGACGACCAGCTGGCGGCGGGACGACCCGTCCGGCGTGCCGGAGATGCGCGGCTACTTCAGGCTGCGCGAGGACCGCGACCCTGACGCGTACCTGCTCGCGCTCGCGGTGGACGGGCTGCCGCCTGTGGTGTTCGGCCTTGGCGCCACCGGCTGGGCGCCCACCGTCCAGCTGACCTGGTACATGCGCGCGGTGCCGAGCCCTGGCCCGCTGCGGGTCGCGACCAGGTGCCGGCACGTCAGCGGCGGCTGGTTCGACGAGGAAGCCGAGGTCTGGGACGACGCCGGGCGGCTGGTCGCGCAGAGCAGGCAGCTGGCCAGGGTCGGCCGCGGCAGGCTGCGCAATTCACGCAACGGCTCAGCCAGCTAGCCGACTCATCGCCAGCTTTGGTTGGATGGCTCCGATGATCACAATTGATCGGGTCGCGCTTGGCTGCGGCAGCTTCGGCGGCATCGGCTCGGCGCCTGACTTCTTCGGCCAGGGCCTGAGCCAGGACCAGGCGTTCGAGCTGATGGATGCGGCCTGGGCGGCCGGCATCGGCTGGTTCGACACGGCCGATGCCTACGGCGGCGGGCGCAGCGAGCAGGCCATCGGCCGGTGGATCGCGACGCGCGGCGTCCGCCCGCGGCTGACCACCAAGACGTTCAACCCGATGGACCACGGCGCGGACCACGGCCTGGCGCCGGAGCGCGTCGCCAGGCAGCTGCGGGCCAGCCTGGACCGGCTCGGCCTGCCCTCGGTCGAGCTGTACCTGGCGCACGAGTTCGACCATGAGGTCCCGGTCGGCGAGACGCTGGCCGCGTTCGATGACGCCAGGTCGGCCGGCCTGATCGGCGGGTACGGGGTCAGCAACTTCACCGCGAGCCAGCTCGGGCAAGCGCTGGCGGCCGGCCACCCGCAGGCGGTGCAGAACAGCTACTCGCTGCTCGCCAGGCAGGACGAGGCCGAGCTGCTCCCGCTGTGCGCCAGCCGGAACGTCGCCTACCTGGCATTCGGCCCGCTGGCAGGCGGCTGGCTCACCGGCAAGTACCGGCAGCACCAGCCGTACCCGGCCGGGTCGCGGATGACTCAGCGGCCTGGGCCGTATCAGCCGCTGGTGAACGGCCAGACCTACCAGGCGGTGGACCGGCTGGCCGCGCTCGCGGCCGGCCGCGGCAGTTCGGCGGCCGCGCTCGCGCTCGGCTGGCTGCTGGCCGATGACCGGGTGACCCAGGTGGTGATCGGCCCAGGCCGGCCCGAGCACCTGGCGCCGGTGACCGAGGCGCTGAGCCGCCCGCTGACCGAGTCCGAGCGGGCCGAGATAGGGAGCGTGTTCGGCCGATGAGCGTGCTGGTGCTCAGCCACGACGACGTGCTGGCGGCGCTGCCGCCGGCCGACTGCGCGGACGCCATGGCGGCGGTGCTTGCCGCTCAGGCGGCCGGCGGCACGTACATGCCGCTCAGGTCGGTGATGGTGCCGCCGGACGCGGCCGGCTTCATGGGCCTGATGCCTGGCTGGCGCGGCCCGCACGACGGCGCCGACGCGGCGTTCGCGGTCAAGGTGGTGTGCATCATGCCGGCCAACCCGGCCCGCGGCATGGACGCCCATCAGGGCCTGGTCGCGCTGTTCGACGGCCAGACCGGCGTGCCGACCGCCATCCTCGACGGCTCGGCCGTGACCCAGGTGCGGACCGCGGCGGTGACCGCGGTCGCCACCGCCGCGCTGGCCCGCCGCGACGCGAGCACGCTGGCCATGCTGGGGGCCGGCGTGCAGGCGTACGCGCACCTGGAGGCGCTGCGGCCGGTGCGGAAGTTCGAGCAGGTGCGGGTCTTCGCGCCGACCACCGAGCACGCGCGCGCCGTCGCCGATCATTTCGGGAACGAGGGCTGGGTGGTGACCGTAGCCGCGTCCGCGGAGGAAGCCGTCCGCGATGCCGACGTCGTGGTCGCCGCGACCAACTCGCGCGAGCCGGTGCTGCGCCGGGACTGGCTGATGCCAGGCGCCCACCTCAACGCGGTCGGCGCCAGCACGCCGCGGTCGCTGGAGATCGACGCCGAGACGCTGGCTGCCAGCGCGCTGTTCTGCGACAGCAGGGAGTCGGTGAGCAACGAGGCGGGGGAGTACCAGCGGGCGGTCAGCGAGGGGCTGATCGACGGCATCGGGCACGTGCGCGCCGAGCTTGGCGAGGTGCTCGCCGGGCTCGCCGAGGGCCGCAGGGACGACGCAGAACTCACCCTGTTCCGCTCGCTTGGCCTGGCGGTGGAGGACCTGGCCGCCGCGCAGCGGGCGGTGGACACGGCCAGGGCCAACGGCATCGGGATGGAGGTCTCGCTGTGATCGAGCTTGCCGAGATCGAGGCCGCCAGGCAGCGGATCGCCGGCGCCGCGGTGCGCACGCCGCTGGTCAGGCTGCACGTGCAGGACGCGCCAGCGGAGATCTACCTGAAACTGGAGAACCTGCAGCCGATCAGCTCCTTCAAGATCCGCGGAGCCACCAACGCGGTGCTGCTCGCCTCCGCGGGGCAGCGGGCGGCGGGCCTGGTCACCGCCAGCGCCGGCAACATGGCGCAGGGCGTGGCCTGGGCCGCCCGCGAGCTTGGCCTGCCCGCGACGATCGTGGTGCCAGAGCACGCGCCGGAAGCGAAGATCACCGCGATCGAGCGGCTCGGCGGCAAGGTCGTCAAGCTGCCGTACGACGACTGGTGGAACGTGATCGTCACGAGTCAGCTGCCGGGCCTCGCGGGGGGTTCAGGGGGGTCGCCGCCCCAGGCCAGCACCGCCGAGGGCTCCGGGGATCTCCCCGGAGCCATTCTCGGCGGCATGTTCGTGCACCCGGTGCAGGACGAGGGCGTGATGGCCGGCAACGGCACGATCGGCCTGGAGATCCTCGAGGACCTGCCAGACCCGGACGCGGTGGTGATCCCGTACGGCGGCGGCGGGCTGACCGTGGGCGTGGCCAGCGCGATCAAGGCGCTCAGCCCGGCTACCCAGATCATCACCGCGGAGCCAGCGACCGCCGCGGCGCTTGCCGCGGCAATGCAGGCCGGCCATCCTGCCGACGTTCCCTATCAAGCCTCGTTCGTGGACGGTTCCGGCAGCCGCCGTGTCCTCGACAGCATGTGGCCGCGGGTGGCGCCGCTGGTGGACAAGGCGCTCGCGATCGATGTCGGCGACGTCGCAGCGGCGGTGCGCACGCTGGCCGAGCGGGTGCGGGTGATCGCCGAGGGGGCCGGCGCGCTCGCGCCCGCCGCCGCGCTGGCCGGGCTGGCCGGCCGGGGCAAGGTCGTGTGCGTGGTGTCCGGCGGCAACATCAATCTGGCCAAGCTGGCCGAGATCCTGGCGGGCGCTTCCGGCTAGCCGCCGGCACCACTGCGCATACTCCGGCGGATCCGGAACTGCCTGCTGATTTCGGGTTGATCACGGCTCTTGCACTCTGGCAGCGGCCAATGGTTTGATCTAGTACCAATTCGATCATTGGGGGGCTATTGGCCTTTCGGGTTGTCCGCAGCGCGGAGGCGGCGTGGCAGGGCACGTTGGCCGACGGCAGCGGCCGGATCTCCCTCGGCAGCGGCGCGTTCGCAGGGCCGTACACGCTGCGCGCCAGGACAGAAGAAGGCCAGCACGCGACCAATCCGGAAGAGCTGCTCGGCGCCGCCGAGGCCGGCTGCTACACCATGTCGCTGGCCAACCTGCTCGGCGAGGCCGGGCATCCAGCGCGCGACCTGCACACCTCGGCGAAGGTCACGCTGGCGCAGGCTGGCGCCGCGTTCAACATCACCAGGATCGAGCTCAGCACCGTCGGCGACGTACCTGGCGCGCCGCCAGAGCTGGTCGCCGAGCTCGCGGAGCGCGCGAAGGACTGCACGGTGGCGCGCGCGCTGACCGGCACCGAGATCACGCTTGAGTTCAGGCTTGCCGACGGCTAACCCGGCATGGCAGACATCCCCGCCAGGAATTGACGCACATCTGAAATGGAGGCCCTAGCTATGAAGGCACGAGTCATCGCTGCCGCGGTGGCGGTTGGCGCTCTGAGCCTGGCGGGCTGCGGGAGCAGCAGCCCGAGCGGGAGCGCCGCCGCCAAGTCATGCACCACCACGATCGGCATGGAAGGCCCGCTCACCGGCCCCGTGGCGAGCCTCGGCCAGGAGCAGCTGCACTTCGCAGAGCTGGCAGTGGCCAACGACAACAAGGCCAACCACACCAAGATCTCGCTGGTGCAGGGTGACACGCAGCTCAACCCGGCGGACGCGACCACGGTCACCAAGGAGTTCGTGTCCAACTCCAAGATGGTCGCTGTCGTCGGCCCGGCCGGCAGTCAGGAAGTCGAGGCGGTCGGGCCGCTGTTCGCCAGGGCCGGGATGGCCTTCATCTCCGGTTCCGCCACCGACCCGTCGCTGACCACAAGCGGCAAGAACCCGACGTTCTTCCGCACGGTGTCCAACGACAACGTGCAGGGACCGCAGGACGCCCACTACATCATCAACACCCTCAAGCCGAAGGCGCTGATGATCGTGGACGACGAGGAGTCCTACTCCACTGACCTGGTCAGCATCATGATCCCGATCTTCAAGGCGGCCGGGATCAAGGTTGACCACGAGTCTGTCTCGCAGAGCGTGACCGACTTCTCCTCGCTGGTTGCCAAGATCACGCCGGCCGAGACCGTGGTGGTGCTGCCGTGGCAGATCGCGGCCAACGCCCAGCAGTTCGGCCGGGACATGGCACAGGAGCACAAGAAGGCCGTGATCTTCGGCACTGACGGGTTGTACTCGCCTGGCACGTTCGAGATCGCCGGCTCCTATGTGTCCTCGTTCGGCCCGGACATCCACACGATTCCGGCCGACGCGTCGCTGGTGGCGCAGGCGCAGGCCAAGTACGGGTCGTTCGGCACGTTCGGCCCGCCGGTGTACGCCGCCACGCACGTGGTGGACGAGGCCATCGCCGCGGTCTGCAAGGGCGGGCACGCCCCGACCAGGGCGAACGTGCTAGCCGCGATCAAGAAGACGAACGAGTCGACGTCGATCCTCGGCAAGCCGATCAGCTTCACCGCGCACGGCGACCCGAAGAACGGCCAGTTCTTCCTGTTCAAGATCAACTCGAAGGGCACCTACAACAACATCCCCTACTAGGGCCTGAGGTAAATCAGCCGCCGGCGGTGCGCCGGCCTTGACGGAGGCGCACCGCCGGCGGCATGACCACTGGCAGGAAACTCGCGCATGTCGTTCTTCTTGCAGGAACTGGTCAACGGCGTCACCACCGGCGCACTGTACGCACTGATCGCCCTCGGCTTCTCGATGGTGTACGGGGTGCTGAAGCTGCTCAACTTCGCGCACGGCGATCTGTACATGGTCGGCGGCTACATCGGGTTCTTCATCATCCGGTGGTTCGGCGGCGCGGCCAAGCTGTTCATCCCGGTGCCGCTGCTGGTGACCATCATGTTCGTGGCGGCGGCCGTCGTGGTCGGCGGGCTCGGCGTGGCGATGGAGCGGTTCGCCTACCGGCCGCTGCGGAACGCGCCGCGGATCGCGCCGCTGATCACCGCGATCGGCATCTCGTTCTTCCTGGAGAACGCGGCGCTGCTGCTGTTCGGCGCGCAGTACCGGGTCTACAACACCCCTGACTTCATCTCCTACTCCTCCGGCATCCAGATCGGCTCGGTCAGCATCGACAGCGTGCAGATCATGGTGCTGGTGATGGGCCTGTTCATCATGATCGGCCTGCAGCAGCTGATCAACAGGACCAAGCTCGGCAAGCAGATGCGTGCAGTCGCGGCGGACCGCGAGGCCGCGGAGATGTTCGGCATCAACGTGAACTTCACCATCGCCGCGGTGTTCTTCCTCGGCTCGGCGCTGGCCGGAGTGGCCGGGGTGATGGCGGGCTTGCTGTTCAACACGGTGTACAACACCATCGGCTTCCTGGCCGGGCTGAAGGCCTTCACCGCCGCGGTGGTCGGCGGGATCGGCTCGATCCCTGGCGCGATGCTCGGCGGCCTGATGATCGGCATCGCCGAGTCGTTCATCACCGGCTACATCAGCTCGATCTACGTGGACCTGATCGTGTTCGGCATCCTGATCGTGGTGATGCTGGTCAGGCCCACCGGCCTGCTTGGCCGGGCGCAGCTGCAGAAGGTGTGAGTCAGTTGGCGACCGACGAGCCTGCGCCCGTAGCACCGGCCGGACCCCAGGTCGGCGCCGACGAGTGGGTGGCCAGGCAGGCACAGCGCCGCGAGTACCTGCCGTCCTGGCTTGGCGGCACCGAGCGGCTGGTGGAGAAGGTCGGCTGGTGGCCGAGGCTGGGGCTGGCGGCGGCGGCCGGCCTGGTGCTGCCGCTGCTGCACGTCGGCCAGTTCCAGCTGCAGGTCGGCATCGACTCGCTGGTGCTTGCGCTGCTCGCCCTCGGGCTGAACGTGACAGTCGGCTGGGCCGGGCTGCTCGACCTCGGGTACGTCGCGTTCTTCGGCTTCGGCGCCTACGGCTTCGCGCTGGTGTCGTCTGACCAGCTGTCGGCGCAGGGCGTGCACTGGCCTGCGTACTTCTCGATACCGGTGGTGGTCGTCGCGACCGGGCTGCTCGGCTTGCTGGTCGGGCTGCCGTCCAGACGGCTGAGCGGTGACTACCTGGCCATCATCACGTTGTTCTTCGGTGAGGCGTTCTACGAGATCACCAACACCGTCGCCAGCAGCAAGCTGGGCGGCGAGGACGGCATCGTGGGCATCGACCCGATCAGGGGCTTCGGCGTCCAGTTGCTGTCCACCGAGCAGTACTACTACCTGATGGTGATCTTCGTCGTCGGCGCGATGATCGTGCTGCGGCTGCTCGAGTTCTCCAGGACCGGCAGGTCCTGGCGGGCGATCCGCGATGACCCGCTGGCCGCGTCCGCGATGACGATCAGCGTGGACAAGGTCAA
This sequence comes from Streptosporangiaceae bacterium, assembly GCA_030039155.1. GTDB lineage: Bacteria > Actinomycetota > Actinomycetes > Streptosporangiales > Streptosporangiaceae > JOPF074. The sequence goes on from JASHQL010000101.1 coordinate 7,755, forward strand.
GCTGATGGCCTTCGCCTTCGGCGCCATGGTCGCGGGGCTGGCCGGCACCGAGTTCGCCGCGCAGCAGGTGTCGATCGCGCCGACGGACTTCACCACGCAGTACCTGATCATGATCTACGCGTGCCTGATCCTCGGCGGGGCTGGCTCGATCGGCGGCGCGGTGGCCGGTGCGCTGGTGCTGAACGTGGTGCTCGACGGCATCTTGCGGAACCCGACCTATACCGGCTACCTGTTCTACGGCCTGATCGTGATCGCGCTGCTGGTGAAGCTGCGGCCGTGGCGCAGGCTGGCGCTGGTGGCCGGATCGACGATCGTGTTCGGCTACGCCCTGCACGCGATCGCGGCCGCCATCTCGCATAGCTGGGTGTCCGGCAGCCTGCAGTCCGGCGGCTGGATCGCGTCCGCGCTGCGCGGCTGGGTGATCGTCCCTGCCTCGGCCACCGGACCAGGGGACTGGGGCTTCGTGCTGCTGATCTGCATGCTGATCGCGCTGGCGCAGGTGCACGGCCGAACCCGGACCTTGCTGCTCGTGCCCACCATTTACCTGGCGGCGTTCACCTGGGAGACCTTGCTCGGCACGCCGACCAACGCGTCCATCACCAGGTACATCATCATCGCGGTGGTGCTGATCGTGATGATGATCGCCAGGCCGCAGGGCCTGCTCGGCACCAGGCGGGTCGAGGTGCCGACATGACCGCGCCGTCGCAGCCCGCCTCGCCGCCGCAGGAAGGGCAGCAGCCGCTGCTCGCCCTTGACAAGCTCTCGCTTGGCTTTGGCGGGCTGCGCGCGCTGGCCGATCTGGACCTGCAGGTGCGCGACCGGGAGATCGTCAGCATGATCGGCCCGAACGGGGCCGGCAAGTCGACAGTCTTCAACGTGATCACCGGTATCTACCGGCCGACCGCCGGGGACGTCAGGTTCGCCGGCGGCTCCATCGTGGGCCGGCCGCCGCACATCATCGCCAGGCACGGCATCGCACGCACGTTCCAGAGCCTGCGGCTGTTCATGAACATGTCGGTGCTGGAGAACGTGCTGGCCGCCACCTACGGCAGCACCAGGGCCTCGCCGGTCGAGTCGGTGCTGCGGCTGCCCAGGCACCGGCGCGAGGAGCGGCAGAACCGCGTGCTCGCGCACGACATCCTTGCCTTCTTCGGCCAGCGGCTGGCCGGGTACCGGTGGGACCAGCCTGCGTACTCGCTGTCGTATGCCAACCGGCGGCGGCTGGAGATCGCCAGGGCGCTGGCCACCAAGCCCAAGCTGCTGCTGCTCGACGAGCCGGCCGCTGGCATGAACCCGACAGAAACCCACGAGATCACCGAGCTGATCGGGCGGCTGCGCGACGAGCTTGACCTGACGATCCTGGTGATCGAGCACGACATGCACGTGGTGGCCGGCTGCTCTGACCGGGTGCTGGCGCTCGACCACGGGGTGAAGATCGCCGAAGGCGGCTTCGACACGGTCGCCAGCCATCCCGCGGTGGTGGAGGCCTACCTTGGCCGTGACCCGGAAGCGCTTGCCGCCGAGCCTGGGGGTCCAGGGGGGTCGCCCACCCAGGGCGGCACAAAGGACCGGTGACCGCGATGCTGCTGAGCCTGGACAAGGTGACCACGTATTACGGCCAGATGCGCATCCTTGAGGGCATCTCGCTGCAGGTCGGCGAGGGCGAGCTGGTCTGCCTGCTCGGCGGCAACGCGTCTGGCAAGTCCACCACGCTCAAGACCGTGCTCGGCGTCGTCACGCCGCGGTCCGGCAGGGTGCTGCTTGACGACAAGGACGTGACGGGCTGGCCGGTGCCGCAGCGGATCGCCCGCGGCATCGCGATCGTGCCGGAGAACCGGCGGCTGTTCGGCCAGATGACGGTCAGGGAGAACCTCGAGATGGGCGCCGTGCTGCGCCACCGGGAGAAGCTGGACGACGATTTCGACCGGGTGCACGCGCTGTTCCCGCGGCTGCTCGAGCGCCGCAATCAGCTGGCAGGCACGCTGTCCGGCGGCGAGCAGCAGATGGTCGCGATGGGGCGCGCGCTGATGTCGCGGCCGCGGCTGCTGCTGATGGACGAGCCGTCGATGGGCCTGTCGCCCGCGCTGGTGCAGCAGAACTTCCAGATCATCTCCGAGGTGCACCAGTCCGGCGTTGCCGTGCTGGTGGTGGAGCAGAACGCGGCGATGGCGCTGTCCATCGCCGACCGCGGCTACGTGCTGTCCACCGGGGAGATCGTGCTCACCGGCAGCGCCGCCGAGCTGCTGCGCAGCGAGGACCTGAAGCGCGCGTATCTCGGCCGTTAGGCGTGGCCCGCCGCGGTGAGAGCATGGGGCTGGTCATGACCCAGTACGCGCTGCTGATCCTGCCGTCGGCCAACCGCGTCTACGCCGGCGAAGCGGCCGGGCTGACCCAGGCAGAGCTGGCGCTGCTGAACTGCACCGTGCTGGACGGCAGGCTGGCCGACATCGGCACCAGCAAGCTCGGCGGCGTGCCCTACGTCACGTTTCAGGCGGCCCGGCTCGGCTTCAGCCACCGCGTCGATCAGGCGATCATGCGGGACATCGTGGTCGCCCGCAGGCCTAGGCGACGCTCTTGATCTTCCAGACGAAGATCGAGCCGAGCACTGCCACCACCGCGGTCGCGGCGAACAGCGTCGGGTAACTGCCGAGCGTCACCAGCGGGGCCGCGACCGCCGAGCCGATGACCGCGGGGCCGACGATGGCGATGTTGATGATGCCGAGATCCTTGGCCCGGTCCGCGGCGGCCGGCAGCACCTGGGTGATCAGCGCCTGGTCGACGGCGAGGTAGGCACCGAACCCGACGCCGTACAGCACCGCGGCCAGCAGCAGCGAGTCCCAGGTCTCCACGAAGATCAGCAGCAGGGCTGCGCAGCCCATCAGCGCGCCGGAGACCGTGACGATCATCTTGCGCTTGCCGAGCCGGTCCGAGATCATCCCGCCGACCACCGCGGTGATGATCACGCAGGCCGCGTAGATCACGATCACCAGCGTCAGGCCCTGGTAGGCCGTGTGGTGGAACAGCTTGCGGTAGTGGATCTGGTTCTCCAGGAAATACAGCAGGTACAGCGTGCCCATCGCGATGGCCAGCGAGGCGAGGAACCTGGTCAGCCAGGCCCAGGCGAAGTCGGGGTACTGCTTGGGGCTGACCCAGCAGGACTTTGCCAGCTGCACCCAGGACAGCCGCTGCCGGTGCTCGGGGGGCAGCGGGTGGTCCTCTGACCAGATCGCGAACGGGATGGCCAGCAGCAACATCAGCCCGGCCAGCGCGTAGTAGCCGGGGATCAGCTTGGTGAAGATGTCGGAGACCAGGAACGCGCCGAGGACCAGGCCGAGCGCCTGCGGCATGCCGACCCAGCCGGCCACGGTGGCACGCTGCCTGACCGGGACGCGATCGGGGATGGCCGCGCTCAGGCTTGCGTACTCGCCGTTCTGGAACGCGCTGAACAGTATCCACATGATGGCCACGCCGAGCACGGTCTTCTGATGCGCGAGCACCACCATGCAGATGGCGGCAAGCAGGGCCATCGACAGCGTCCAGCGATGCCGCCGGCCGCGCAGCCTGCCGATCCCGTAGGCGTGCGTGGTCCGGTCGGACAGCGCGCCCGCCACCGGGGTGGCGATGACCGCGGCCACCGCGCCGACCGCGGAGACCAGGCCGACCGCGAGGAACTTGTGCGCCTTGTCGATGTCCTGCAACTGGGTGAGCAGCAGAAACTGGATGGCGGTGAGCGAGGCCATCCACATGCCGAGGCTCGCCACCGAAAGGCCGGTCACCCACATGCCGCGCACATGTACGGTCGGCTCGGCCAGTGCGGGCGGCAGCTCCCGCACATCGGTCTGCGGCTCGGTCATGACACCTCCTGGCGGGCCGGCCAAGCCCGAGCCCTGGGACGACATCTTGCACGGATCATGCCCCTATGCGAAGCACAATGGTAGATGCCGGTTCCGAACTGGATATCGCACCTCGCGCGGCCGCTGGCAGCCAGGCTAGCCTGGATGGCCGTGCAGGTAACCGTCGTCGGCTGCGCAGGCAGCTATCCAGGCCCGGACAGTCCGGCATCTTGTTACCTCATTGATGCCGATGGGTACCGGATCATCCTGGATCTCGGCAGCGGTGCGCTGGGCACGCTGCAGCGTTTCTCCGGTCTGTACGACATCGATGCGATCTGCCTGAGTCACCAGCATTCCGACCACTGCCTGGACATGACCGGGTATTGCGTGGCCAGGGTGCACCACCCGGCAGGCCCGCGGCCGCGCATCCCGGTCTACGGCCCGGCCGGCATGCAGGACCGGCTGGTCAGGGCGCATGGCCTCGATCCGGGGCACGGCATGCCTGAGGCCTTCGACTTCATCACCCTGGAGCCAGGGACGATCGAGATCGGGCCGGTCAGGGTGACGACCGACCGGATGAACCACCCGGTCGAGACGTTCGGCTTCCGGCTCGAGCACGCCGGCCTGGCGGTCGCCTACTCGGCGGACACCGGGCCGGCCGACCAGCTCGTGCAGCTCGCCGCGGGCGCCGACGTGCTGCTCTGCGAGGCGTCCTTCCTGGCCGGGCCCGACCTGCCAGCCGACCTGCACCTGACCGCAGGGCAGGCGGGCGAGCACGCCAGCAGGGCCGGCGCGGGCGAGCTGGTGCTCACGCACCTGGTGGCCTGGAACGACAAGGCAGCGAGCATGGAGCAGGCCGCGGCGACCTTCGGCGGCAAGCTGACCATGGCGACGGTAGGGCTGCCCCTGCTGCGCTGACCCTGGCACATAGACTCCACTGCCATGCGCGTACTGGTGACCGGCGGGGCTGGCTTCATCGGCTCGCATCTCAGCGACGCCCTGCTTGACCGTGGCGACCAGGTCGCGATCATCGACGACCTGTCCAGCGGCCGGTGCACGCGGCTGGACGAGCGGGCGGCGATGCACAAGATCAGCATCTGCGCGGCCGACGCGCTCGACGCCGTGGTCGGCGAGTTCAGGCCTGAGCTGATCTGCCACCTGGCGGCCAGGATCGACGTGCGGGCCTCGGTGGCCTGGCCGGCCCAGGACGCCGAGACCAACGTGGTGGGCACGGTCAACGTGCTCGAGGCGGCCAGGTCGGTCGGTGCCAGGCTGCTGCTCTGCTCGACCGGCGGGGCGCTGTACGGCCGGGACGCGCCGATCCCGTCGCTCGAGGACGTGCTGCCGCTGCCAGAGTCGCCGTACGGGGTAGCCAAGCACTGCGCCGAACAGTACGTGGGCCTGTACAACCGGCTGCACGGCACCGCGCACACCGTGCTCAGGCTGGCGAATGTCTACGGGCCGCGCCAGGATCCGGCCGGCGAGGCGGGCGTGGTGGCGATCTTCTGCGCGCAGGTGCTGGCAGGCCAGCGCCCGACGATCTTCGGTGACGGCCGCCAGACGCGCGACTACGTCTACGTCGGCGACGCGGTGGCCGCGTTCCTTGCCGCGGCCGACCGCGGCAGGCCGGGAACCTGGAACATCGGCACCGGTGCCGAGGTAAGCGTGCTCGAATTGGCCAGGGTCATCGGCTCGGTAGCCGGCCGGCCGGTAGACCCGATCTTTGCCGCGGCCAGGCCGGGGGAGCTGCTGCGCAGTGCGCTCGCGGTCGGGCAGGCAGAACGTGACCTCGGCTGGACGCCGTCCACCCCGCTCGAGGCAGGAATCAGGTCAGTCTACGAGTGGATGAAGTCCGGCGCCGACGACAGGGAGAGGGTGAGCTACGGTGCGACCTGACGGGCGGGCCGCTGATCAGCTGCGCGAAGTGAAGATCACCAGGAACTGGCTTGAGCATGCCGAGGGCTCGGTGCTGGTGGAGTTCGGCAGCACCCGGGTGCTGTGCGCGGCCAGCGTGGCCGAGGAGCTGCCGCGGTGGCGGCGCGGCAGCGGGCTCGGCTGGGTGACCGCCGAGTACTCGATGCTGCCAAGGTCCACCAACACGCGCAACGACCGGGAGTCGGTCAAGGGCAGGCTTGGCGGGCGGACCCAGGAGATCTCCAGGCTTATCGGCAGGTCGCTGCGCGCCTGCATCGACGCCAAGGCGCTCGGCGAGAACTCGGTCATCGTGGACTGCGACGTGCTGCAGGCAGACGGCGGCACCAGGACGGCGGCGGTCACCGGCGGCTACGTCGCGCTGGCCGACGCGGTGTCCTGGCTGCAGGGCAGGGGCCGGTGCAAGGGCGACCCGCTGACCACCTCGGTGGCGGCGGTGAGCGTCGGCATCCTGGGCGGCGAGCCCAGGCTTGACCTGTGCTACGACGAGGACGTGGTCGCCGAGACCGACATGAACGTGGTCTGCACAGGCGACGGCGGTTTCGTGGAGATCCAGGGCACCGCGGAGCGCGAGCCGTTCCGGCGCAGCGAGCTCGACGAACTGCTCGCGCTCGCCGAGGCAGGCTGCGCGGAGCTCACCAGGATCCAGCGCGCCGCCCTCGGCCGATGACCACCACCGGGGGGTCCGGTGCGGTCGTCCCCCCGCGGCTGGTGCTCGCCACCGCCAACCAGCACAAGCTCGCCGAGCTGACCAGGATCATGGCCGCCAGCCACGTCCAGGTCGAGCTGGTCAGCCTGGCTGAGTTCGCCGGCGCTCCTGACGTCGCAGAGACCGGCGCCACCTTCGCCGCGAACGCGCTGCTCAAGGCGCACGCGATCGCCGCGTTCAGCGGGCTGCCCGCGGTCGCCGATGACTCAGGGCTGTGCGCCGACGCGCTGAACGGGATGCCGGGCGTGCTGTCAGCCCGCTGGTCCGGCGGGCACGGGGACGACGCCGCCAACCTGGCACTGCTGCTCGCCCAGCTAGCCGATGTGCCAGACGAGCGGCGCGGCGCGCAGTTCGTCTGCGCTGC
>JASHQL010000003.1 GCA_030039155.1 Streptosporangiaceae bacterium
CCAGGAACGGGGCACCGAGCATGGCGTAGAACACTGCGATCGAGAGCATCACGACTGCGAGCATCAAGGCACAGTGCACGGCCTTGCGCGCCAGCACCATGCCGAGCCCGGCGGCCACCGAGATGATCGCGAGGATCCAGAAGGCCAGCTCCCTGGTGATCTGGGCCGCCGGGGAGGCGAGCAGCACATGCTGACTCATGCCGTCCCCCCAGGCTCTTCGTGCTCCTGGCTGGCGGCGAGCATCGCGCCGAGCCGGTAGTAGTCCTCTTCGTCGTCACCGAGGCGCATCGGATGCGGCGGCTGCTCCATGCCCTGCTGCAGCGGGGCGACGAGCTGCTCCTTGGTCCAGATCAGGCTCTCCCTGTTGTCGTCGGCGAGCTCGTAGTCGTTGGTCATGGTGAGCGCCCTGGTCGGGCACGCCTCGATGCACAGCCCGCACAGGATGCAGCGCAGGTAGTTGATCTGGTACACCCGGCCGTACCGCTCGCCTGGCGAGTACCGCTCTTCCTCGGTGTTGTCCGCGCCCTCGACGTAGATGGCGTCGGCCGGGCAGGCCCACGCGCACAGCTCGCAGCCGATGCACTTCTCCAGCCCGTCCGGCCACCTGTTGAGCTGATGCCGGCCGTGGAACCGCGGTGCGGTCGGCACCTTCTCTTCCGGGTACTGGACGGTGTCGACCTTCCTGAACATCTGCCGGAAGGTGACGCCGAATCCCTTCACCGAGTTCAGGAAGTCAGGCACCGGTCACCTCCTTGACGCCGTTGTGCGTGGTGCCGCCGTCTTGGCCAGCACCGTGATAGTGCGGCAGGTCCATCGGCGGGGTCGGGAAGGCCGGCGGCCTGGGCTCGCCGTCCGGCCCGACATACGCCGCAGCCTCCTCGGCCTCGGCCTGTTCCCTGCGCCGCTGCGCCGCGAACTCCCAGGTCCACAGCAGCACCAGGATCACCGCCACGATGAGCGCGCCGACCAGGTAGACCCCGGTGCTGCCGCCCTCGCGGCGCCACACCCGCGCGGTGGCCACGATCAGCGTCCAGCCGAGCGCGACCGGGATGAGCACCTTCCAGCCGAGCCGCATGAGCTGGTCGTACCTGATCCTGGGCAGCGAGCCGCGCAGCCAGAAGAAGACGAAGATGAACGCAAGCACCTTGGCCAGGAACCAGAGCACCGGCCACCAGCCGGTGTTCGCGCCCGACCACACCGTGATCGGCCAGAACGCGTGCCAGCCGCCGAGGAACAGCGTGGTGGCCAGCGCGGACACGGTGATCACGTTGCAGTACTCGGCTAGCTGGATCATCGCGAACTTCAGGCTGGAGTACTCGGTGTGGTAGCCGCCGACGATCTCCCCTTCACCTTCGGGCAGGTCGAACGGCAGCCGGTTGGTCTCGCCCACCATGGTGATGAGGTAGATCACGAACGACGGCGCGAGCAGGATCGCGAACCAGGACGGCCAGTGCAAGATCGCGCCGAACAGGTGGAACGTCGGCCCGTTGGCCTGCGCGCGGACGATCTGGCTCGTGGACAGTGAGCCCGCGTACAGGAAGACCGGCACGAACGACAGGCCCATCGCGATCTCGTAGCTGATCACCTGCGCGGACGAGCGCAGCCCGCCGAGCAGCGAGTACGGCGACTGCGCCGACCAGCCGGCCAGCACGATGCCGTACACGCCAAGTGAGCTCATCGCCAGCGCCAGCAGCACCGCGACCGGCAGGTCGGTGAGCTGCAACGGCGTGTGCTGGCCGAAGATCGACACGATCGGGCCGACCGGGATGATCGCGAAGGTGATGAACGCCGGGATGACCGAGACGATCGGCGCCATCCAGAACAGCACCTTGTCCACGCCACGCGGCACGATGTCTTCCATCAGCGCGAGCTTGGCGCCGTCCATCAGCGACTGCAGCAGGCCGAACTTGCCGGCCCGGTTCGGGCCTGGGCGCTGCTGCATCCTGCCGAGGATCCTGCGCTCAGCCCAGATGGCCATCAGCGTGGTCAGCATCAGGAACAGGAAGATGACCAGCACCTTGATGATGATCAGCCACCACGGGTCGTAGCCGAAGCTGGCCAGCGTCGGCTCGGTGCCGAGCTTGAGCGGTGGCGGTCCCGCCGCTGCCAGCCCGGTGGCCAGCCCGTTGGCGGCCAACACAGTCATCCAGCGCTCCTTACCGTGACCAGCGAGCCGTGCCCGGCGGCGAGCTGAGCGCGCACGGCGCTGCCCGCCGAGTTGGCTGGCAGCCAGACGACCCGGTCGGGCATGTCCGCTAGCTCAACCTGAACCGTGATCGCGCCACGATCGGTGCTGACCGTGACCTTGTCGCCGTCGCCGGTGCCCGCCTCGGCCGCGGTGGCGGCGGACATCCTGGCGACCGCTGCCCGAGCCGTGCCTGCCAGGTTGGGCTCGCCGTCCTGCATCCGGCCGGCGTCGAGCAGATTATGCCAGGTTGCGAGCAGGGCCCTCCCGGGCCCTGGGACCAGCTGGGACCCACTGACGGCTGCGACGGCCGGCTTGCCGGCCCGAGCAGACGACATCGGGGGGTCTGGGGGGGCTTGGCCCCCCGAGGCTGGCAGAGTCAGCTCGTTCAGCTCGCGGCGCGCCGAGCTGATGTCGGGCAGGCCGAGGTGCACGTCCATCTCGTCCGCGATCATCGCCAGCACGTGCAGGTCGGACCTGGCATCAGGCACGGCAAGCGCCGGCCCGAACGAGCCAGGCCTGCCCTCCCAGTTCACGAACGAGCCGGCCTTCTCGGCCACCGCGGCGACCGGCAGCACCACGTCGGCCCGGTCGGTGACCGCGCTGACCCGCAGCTCGAGACTGACCACGAACGAGGCGGCCTCGATCGCCGCCAGCGCGGCCGCCGGGTCAGGCAGGTCGGCGGGGTCGACGCCGCCGATCAGCAGCGCGTCAA
>JASHQL010000102.1 GCA_030039155.1 Streptosporangiaceae bacterium
GCGTCCGCGGCGAGCCGGCGCTCGGTCTCCGCCAGCGCTGACTCGGCCTGAGTCGTGGTGCCGACCACCGCGGTGAGCTGGCCGCGCGCCTGCTGCAGCCGTTCGGCCAGCGCGCGCTCCTGGGACCGCAGCCCGGCTGCCTCCGCCGCCAGCTCGTCCGGGTCGCGGCTGGTCCTTGGCGGTTCCTCAGCGGACAGGTAGCGGTGCCGCTCGGCGGCGAGGGTCTGCACGCCGCGCAGCCGCTCGGCCAGCCCGGCCAGCGCGAAATAGGTCTGCTGCGCCGCGGCCAGCCGTGGCGCGTGCTGCTGCTCGGCGGCATCAAGCTCGGCCTCGGCCGCGCGCGCGGCGGCCAGGTCCGCTTCCAGGTCGCCACGCACCGTGGCGGCCGCCGCCTCGGCGGAGATGTCCTGCCGCAGCCCGGCGGCGAGCGTCGCGTAGTCGTCGGCGAGCAGCCGCAGCCTGGCATCGCGCAATTCGGCCTGGATGACGGCGGCCTTGCGGGCGATCTGGGCCTGGCGGCCGAGCGGCTTGAGCCGCCGGCCAAGCTCGCCGGTCAGGTCCACCAGCCTGGTCAGGTTGGCCTGCATCGCGTCGAGCTTGCGTAGCGCCTTCTCCTTGCGGCGGCGGTGCTTGAGCACGCCTGCCGCTTCCTCGATCAGCGCCCGCCGCGCTTCCGGCCCGGCGTTCAGCACCTCGTCGAGCTGGCCCTGGCCGACGATCACGTGCATCTCCCGGCCGAGCCCGGTGTCGGACAGCAGCTCGGCCACGTCAAGCAGCCGGCACTGGTCGCCGTTGATCGCGTACTCGCTCTGCCCCGACCTGAACAGCAGCCTGGAGATGGTGACCTCGGCGTAGTCGATCGGCAGCGTGCCGTCGCTGTTGTCGATGGTCAGCGTGACCTCGGCCCGGCCGAGCGCGGGCCGGCCCGCGGTGCCGGCGAACACGACGTCTTCCATCTTGCCGCCGCGCAGCGGCTTGGCGCCCTGCTCGCCCATCACCCAGGAGAACGCGTCGACCACGTTGGACTTGCCGGAGCCGTTGGGGCCGACGATGCAGGTGATGCCGGGCTCGAACCGCATGGTGGTGGCAGAAGCAAACGATTTGAAGCCGCGCAGCGTGAGGGTCTTCAGGTACACCTGTCAGACGCCTCCCAGCCCCTGGTCAGCCCCGGCGAGCCAATGCATCGGGCCAGGCGCGGGGTAGCCCGTTCTTCAAGACCCTACCGCGACCAGCAGGTAACCCTGGGCACGCAAGCGGCGCGGCAGTCAGAACGTGTCGGCGGTTGGGTCAATGCCGTGATCGCGCAGGATTGCCCGCAGCCGCTCGACCTCGGCCGCGAGGCTGGCGACCTGCCCCTCGAGCTCGATCAGCCTGGCAGCGCCGACGGCAGCTGGCCGCTGCCGCTGCCCGGCCGCGGCGAACGCCCCTGGCTCGGGCAGCACGGCACCGGGTGAGCGAGGCGCCAGGTCGATCACGGCCTGCCTCGCCTTGTTCAGGTCGACGCCGAGCCTGACCAGCACCTGCGCGGCGACGCCCTCGCCTTCCCTGAGCAAGCCAAGCAGCAGGTGCTCGGTGTCGATGGTGGGTTGGCCAAGCCGCCTGGCCTCGGGCAGCGAGAGCTCGAGCACCTTCTTCGCCCGTGGCGTGAACGGAATGTGCCCGGACGGCTGCCGCCGTCCGCGGCCGATGATCTCCTCGGTCTGCGCTCGCGCCTCGTCCAGGCTTACCCCGAGCGAGTCGAGCGCACGGGCCGCCGTGCTGTCCGGCTCGCGCAGCAGGCCGAGCAGCAGGTGCTCGGTGCCGATGTAGTTGTGGCTCAGCAGCCTGGCCTCTTCCTGCGCCTGCACCACAACCCGACGAGCCTGGTCACTGAATCGTTCGAACATCGGCCGACCTGCCGCTCCCAGATGTTCCCTGCCTAGCCAGCATCCCCGCCTGGGCAATCACGGTCAACCCAGGCCGAAACCACCCGGACAGCCGAAGAGGGACGCCATTGGCGTCCCTCGGTTCTCTCCGGCTGCGCGCGCGTCAGGTGAGCGCGGGCTCCCGCACGGGGATCAGCAGCTCATGGCCGACCTCAGCAGTGAGCAGATCATTGACTTCCTGCAGCCGGGCAAGCTCGGCTTCCAGGTCGCGTACTCGTTGCTGAAGGCGACGGAGCTCTGAGACCATGCGGGGATCCGGCCCGCCGACGTGGCCGAGTAGAGCCTTCGCCATTGTGTAAGGTCCTCCACACTGAGTGACCAGAGTGGGCGCGCACGAACACCGGATGGGTGGCTGCGCGCGGTAACACTTTTATGGTCCCACCGTCAAGGGTATCCGGTCAAGTTTGCCGATCCCGCAGGTCACAGGTGGTGTCGCCGCCACCTGCAGAGATCGGTCAGCGTTCGATGAAACCTGAAATTCCGCCTATTGCCGGACCCCAACGGTGTGTGACCCTGGTCACCCGGCCAGGCGTTCCTTGACCCTCGAGCAGGCCGAGCAGGCCGCGGCAGCGGTCTTCCGCGCCCTCCGCGACGACCTTCACCCGCCCGTCTGCCAGGTTCTCTGCCGACCCGACCAGGCCGAGTTCGAGCGCGCGGGCGCGGACCCACCAACGGAACCCGACGCCCTGCACCCTGCCCTCCACCCAGGCGCTCAGCCGGGCCTCGGTCGCCGCTGGGCGCCACGGAGCCTGCTGACCCCGCGGGCCCTGGGCCTCCCCGCCGGCGGTCACCAGCGGCCCCGCCGTGGCCGCGGCTGGCAGGACGGGCAGCTGTAGGCCGACCTGTTCATGAACGGGTCCCTGCGCACCGGCGTGCCGCATCGCGGGCACGGCAGCCCGGCCCTGCCGTACACCGCCAGCGACCGCTCGAAATACCCGCTCTCCCCGTTCACGTTCACGTACAGGCTGTCAAAGGTGGTCCCGCCGGCCTGCAGGGCAAGGCAGAACACCTCCTTGACCTCGCCGATCAGGCCCGCCACCTCGGCTGGCCTGAGCCGGTCCGCCGCCCTGGCCCAGTGCAGCTTGCTGCGCCAGAGCGCCTCGTCGGCATAGATGTTGCCGACGCCGCTGATCAGTGACTGGTCAAGCAGCGCCCGCTTGATCCCGGTGCGCTTGCTGCGCAGCCGCCCGGTGAACGCGGCCAGGTCGAACGCGGGCTCGAGCGGGTCAGCCGCGATATGCGCGATCACCGAGGGCAGCTCGGCGCCGCCCCGGTCAACCAGCAGGTGGCCGAACGTCCGCTGGTCGGTGAACCGCAGGTCGGGACCGTCGTCGGCGAACGTGAACCGGACCCTGACGTGCGGCGACAGCGGCTCGTCAGGCGGCCCGACCAGCAGCTGCCCGCTCATCCCGAGATGCGCGAGCAAGGCATCGTCTTCCACACCTAGCCAGAGGTACTTGCCGCGGCGCCTGGCGGCGCCAAGCTCGCGGCCGCGCAGCGAGGCGGCGAAGTCGGCAGGCCCGGCCAGGTGCCGGCGCACCGCGCGCGGATGCAGCACCTGCACCTCGTCGATGGTGCGGCCGGTGACGAACTCGGCGAGGCCGCGCCGGACAGTCTCGACCTCAGGCAGTTCAGGCACGAGGGAGCTAGTCCTGCTGCGGTGCCGCGGCGCCGTCTGCTGGCGCGGCGAGCGAGCCGCTGATCGAGGTCCAGGCAGCCTCGGCGGCCTGCTGCTCGGCCTCCTTCTTCGACCGGCCCTCGCCCTCCCCGTACACCCTGGCGCCGATCCGCACGTAGGCGTGGAAGGACTTCTGGTGGTCGGGCCCGCTCTCCTCGACCTGATACTCGGGCACGCCGAGCAGTTCGGCGGCGGTGAGTTCCTGCAGCGAGGTCTTCCAGTCGAGCCCGGCGCCGAGCCTGGCCGACCTGGCGATCACCGGGTCGAACAGCCGGTGCACGAGCGCGGCCGCGGCTGCCATGCCCTGGTCCAGGTAGACCGCGCCGATGACGGCCTCCAGCGTGTCGGCGAGGATCGAGGACTTGTCCCTGCCGCCGGTGCCTTCCTCGCCCTTGCCGAGCCGTACATACGCACCGAGCTGCAGGCCGCGGGCCACGCCGGCCAGCGCCCGCATGTTCACCACGGCAGCACGCAGCTTGGCGAGCTGTCCTTCCGGCAGGTCCGGATACTGCCGGAACAAGGTGTCGGTGACGATCAGGCCGAGCACCGAGTCGCCGAGGAACTCGAGCCGCTCGTTGGTGGGCAGGCCGCCGTTCTCGTAGGCGAACGAGCGGTGCATGAGCGCGCGCTCAAGCAGCTCGTGGCCAAGCGGCACCTGCAAGGCGGCGATCAGGTCAGCGATCCTGGCCTGCGTCGCCTGGCCATCGGCCGAGGAGTCAGTCACCAGCTTCCTCCCTCACACGGCGCCGCGCGCAGCACGCCGCGCCGCCGGGTTCGCGTCAGGAGGGCGTGATCACCTGGCGCCGGTTGTAGGTCCCGCAGGTCGGGCAGGCCGTATGCGGCAGCTTGGGGTCGCGGCAGTTCGGGCAGGTGACGAGCTGCGGTGCCGTCGCCTTCCACTGCGCCCTGCGCGACCGCGTATTGCTCCGCGACATCTTCCGCTTTGGTACTGCCACCTCAGCGCTCCTGTTCTGATCCCGGCACGTCGTCCGTGCCGTGCAAGCTTGCTCCCGGCGGCTGCCCGTCCGGTCCCGTACCATTCTCGCCCGAGCCAGCGGCTGGCTCGACCACCCTGAAGTCCTGCAGCGCCGCCCACACGGTGCCCTGGGCGGCGTGCCCGTGGCCGGGCTCGGCGTCCGCGAGCCGTACGCCGCACTCACCGCACAGCCCGGCGCAGTCCGCCGAGCACAGCGGCGACAGCGGCAGCTCAAGCACCAGCGAATCCCGCAGCGCTGCCTCAAGGTCAAGCAGCCCGCTGCCGTCGAGCTGGTAGCCGTCAGGCTCGGCCAGCTGCCCGGCAGCCTGCGGGGCACCATCCGGCGCCGCCGGCTTGGTCCGCAGTTCAAACAGCTCCTGCAGCCTGACCTCGATGGCCGAGGTGAACGGCTCCAGGCACCGCGCGCACTCACCCGCGAGCGGGGCGGTGACCTGCGCGGTCACCAGCACGCCCTCGGTGACACCTTCAAGCTGCACCGCAAGCTGCAGCTCCGCGCCCGCAGGGACGCCTACCATCCCGGCACCCATGTCGGCCGGCGCCGGACACGCTCGGCGCACAGTCTTGGCTTCGCCTGGCCCGAGCGCCCGGACGTCGAAGACAAGCGGGCCGCGCGGGTCTGTTCGCTTTGCGTATTTCGTTCGCTGGTTTGGCATGGCTGTAAGCGGTCGTGGCAGGGTGTCGGCCGACCAGCTTACCGGCCGCGAACAGGCATTCCCAACTTGAGGTGGCGCGAGCTCGCGCGCTAGCCGCCCCGCAGCCGCGCGGCCAGGCGGTCGGCCACCGGGCTGGGCACCAGGCCGCTCACGTCGCCGCCGTACTTGGCGAAGTCCTTGGCCAGGCTCGAGGACAGGAACGCGTACAGCGGGTTCGTGGTCATGAACAGCGTCTCCACGCCCGCCTGGCTGTAGTTCATCTGCGCCATCTGCATCTCGTAATCGAAATCGCTGACCGCGCGCAGTCCCTTGATGATGGCGGAGATGTCGTTGGCACGGCAGAAGTCCACGATCAGGCCGTCGAACCTGGTCACCGTGACGTTGTCATGCGACTTGGTCACCTCGCGCAGCATCTCGACGCGCTCGTCGACGGTGAACAGCGCCTGCTTGTTGGGGTTGCGCAGCACCGCGACGACGACCTCGTCGTAGAGCTGCGCGGCCCGCGAGACGATGTCCAGGTGCCCATTCGTGACGGGGTCGAACGAGCCTGGGCAGACCACCCGACGCACCTGTTTCACGCTCCTGTCGAGGCCGGCGCAGTAGGCCTGGCACCTGCGGCCAGACCGTACCAGAGCGTGGCCTCGCCGTAACGCCTGGATCGGTCACTGGTCAGCTCGGCCGGCCAGGCAGGCGGGCCCGACTTGCTGGCCCGCTCGACCGCGACCACGGCGCCCGCCGCCAGCCAGCCGTGGCCGCACAGCGCGCCGAGTAGCCGGGCCAGTGCGTCGTCGCCGAACGCGTACGGCGGGTCGGCGAAGACGAAGTCGCGGGCCGGCCACTGCCCGGGGCCGCGGGCCAGCACCCGGTCCACCCTGTCGGCGATCAGCTGCGCGCCTGGCAGCCCGATGGCCGCGATGTTCGCCCTGATCACCTGGGCCGCCCTGGCGTCCGACTCGACCAGCAGCACGTCGGCGGCGCCGCGGGACAGCGCTTCGAGGCCGACGGCGCCAGAACCTGCGAACAAGTCAAGCACCGCGGCGCCGGCCAGCCCGCCGCGCAGCGCGGTCACGGTGCCAAACAACCCCTCCCTGGTCCGGTCCGAGGTGGGCCTGGTCGACCTGCCAGGCGGGGCGGCCAGCCGCCGGCCGCCGGCCGCTCCGGCGATGATCCTGGTCACGCCTTGGCCAGGAAGTCGGCCCGGTCGCCGGCCAGCAGCGTGTCGATCGCCGCGGCCAGGCCGGGATAGCCGGCCAGCGCGGGATCGGCGTTCACCAGGTCGATGGCGGCGTCGCGGGCCTGGCCGATCAGGTCCTCGTCCTCGAGCAGCCCGAGCAGCTTCAGGCTCGACTTGCGGCCAGCCTGCGCGGTGCCGAGCACGTCACCCTCACGGCGCTGCCTGAGGTCGATCCTGGACAGCGCGAACCCGTCAAGCGTGTCGGCCACCGCATCGAGCCGCTCCCTGGCCGGCTCGCCGGCCGGCACGTCGGTGACCAGCAGGCAGAGCCCTTCATGCCGGCCACGCCCGACCCGGCCGCGCAGCTGGTGCAGCTGAGACACGCCGAACCGCTCGGCATTCATGATCACCATGACGGTGGCGTTCGGCACGTCGACGCCCACCTCGACCACGGTGGTGGTGACCAGCACCTGCACCCGGCCCTCGGCGAAGGCCAGCATCACCTTGTCCTTCTCGTCAACCGGCAGCCGGCCGTGCAGCACGCCGAGCCGCAGTCCGGCCAGCTCGCCGCCGGCCAGCTGCTCGGCGAGCTGCAGCACCGACGTTGGCGCAGCGTCCTGCTGGCCGGCCGGCTCGGCCGGCTCCTGGTCCTCGTCGAGCTCGGCGTCCGCGCCGATCCGCGGGCAGACCACGTACGCCTGCCGCCCCGCGGCAACCTCTTCCTTGATCCGCTCCCAGGTCCTTGCCAGGTAGTGCGGGCGCTCGGCCACCGGCACCACGTGCGTGGCGATCGGCGACCGGCCGGCCGGCAGCTCGGTCAGCGTGCACATGTCCAGGTCGCCGAAGACCGTCATGGCCACCGTGCGCGGGATCGGCGTGGCCGTCATCACCAGCACATGCGGCCTGCCCTCGCCGGCCCGGTCGCGCAGCGCGTCGCGCTGCTCTACCCCGAATCTGTGCTGCTCGTCGATCACCACCAGGCCGAGGTCGGCGAACTGGACCTTGTCCTCGAGCAGCGCGTGCGTGCCGATGACGATCCCGGCGGCACCTGACGCCGCCTCGAGCAGCGCCTGCCGCCTGACCGCCGCGCCCTGCGAGCCGGTCAGCAGGGTGATCCTGGTGGCGTCTTCGGCGCCGCCGAGCTGCCCGGCCATGCCAAGCGGGCCGAGCAGGCCGCCGATCGAGCGGTAGTGCTGCTGGGCAAGCACCTCGGTGGGGGCCAGCAGCACCGCCTGGCCGGCGGCATCCACCACCTGCAGCATCGCCCTGACCGCGATGATCGTCTTACCGGAGCCGACCTCGCCCTGCAGCAGCCGCTGCATCGGGTGGCTGCTGGCCAGCTCATCGGCGATGGTCGCGCCGGCCAGCTGCTGGCCTACGGTCAGCTCGAACGGCAGCGCCTTGTCGAACTGGGCAAGCAGGCCGCCTTCGACCGGCGGCCTCGGCGTCGCCGCGTAGTCGGCCGCCGCGCGCCGCCGCTGCGCCAGCAGCACCTGCAGCGCGAACGCCTCGTCCCACTTCAGCCTGAGCACGCTGCGCCGCACGTCGGCCATGTCGACCGGCCGGTGGATGCCGCGCAGCGCGTCGGCGTAGCCGGACAGCTCGTGTGCCTTCCTGACGCTGGCCGGCAGCGGGTCATCGGGCACGTCGAGCACGTCGAGCGCGATCCGCACCGCGTCCGATATCCGCCACGAGGCGAGCTGGCTGCTTGCCGGATACACCGGGATCAGCTCTGAGGCATATTCGGCGGCCCTGGCGCTGGTGCTGCCGACGCCGAGTTCCTCGAAGTCGGGATGGGTGAGCTGGCGCTTGCCGCGGAAGCTGGAGACCTGGCCGGCGAACAGCCCGCGCATGCCAGGACGCAGCTGCTTCTCCCGCCAGTCCTGGCTGCCCCGGCCGAAGAAGGTGAGCGTCAGCTTGCCCTGGCCGTCGGTGACCACCGCCTCGAAGATGCTGCCGCGCCGGTTGCGCATCGGCCGGCTCGACACGCTGGCCACCTCGGCGAGCACGGTCACGTGGTCGCCGTCGCGCAGCGAGGCCAGGTCGGTCAGCTCGCCCCGCTGCTGGTACCTGCGCGGGTAGTGGCTGAGCAGGTCGCCGACGGTATACAGGTCGAGCGTGCCGAGCCTTTTGGCCGCCTTGTCTCCGACGACCAGGCGCAGCGGATCGGCCAGCACTGCCACGCTGGCCAGGATAGGCGTTGCCGCCGTCAGGCCGGGGGGGTCCAGCGGGGTCAGGCCCCCAGGCAGCGCACCGGCCCGGCTCGCGCGCAGGCCGGTTCTTCGGCTATCCTTCGACGACGGCCTGGACGACTGCGGGCCATCGACCAATCTGGCTATCACCAACTGGAGCGATCCCGTGGCTTCCGTCTGCGACGTCTGCGGCAAGGGGCCGGGCTTCGGCAACAACGTGTCGTTCTCGCACCGCCGCACCCCGCGCCGCTGGAACCCCAACATTCAGCGCCGCCGCGTCATGGTCGGCAAGACGCCGAAGCGGCTCTATGTGTGCACCTCCTGCATCAAGGCAGGAAAGATCACCCGCTAGCCGGGCAGGCTGGCCGCCCGCCACCGCGCAGCTGCCAGCCATGGTCAACTGGCCCGATCCCGGCACCGAGCGGGAAGCCGCCCTCGATCGCGCCAGCGACGAACGACCTGGCCGCCTCGACGGCGCCCGGCACGTCCTTGCCGAGCGCGAGCCAGCACGCGATCGCCGAGGCCAGCGTGCAGCCGGTGCCGTGGGTGTGCCTGGTCTCGATCCGCTCGCCGGGAAACCTGATCGCGGTCTGGCCGTCGTACAGCAGGTCAACCGGCCTGCCAGGCAGGTGGCCGCCCTTCACCAGCACCCAGCGCGGCCCCATCGCGGCCAGCGCCCCGGCGGCGGCCAGCATCTGCGCCTCATCGGTGATCCGCATGCCGGTCAGCAGCTCGGCCTCGAACAGGTTCGGGGTCAGCACGGTGGCCAGCGGCAGCAGGTCGGCCTTGACCGCCTCGATGGTGCCAGGCGACAGCAGGCTGTCGCCGTGCTTGGACACCGCGACCGGGTCGACCACGACGGGCGCAGAGACCCGGCCAAGCACCTGCGACACGGTGCGCACGATCGGGGCCGACGCCAGCATGCCGGTCTTGATGGCGTCGGCGCCGATGTCGCCGAGCACCGAGTCAAGCTGCGCGCGCACCGCGGCCGGCGGCAGCTCCCAGTAGCCCTGGACGCCGACCGAGTTCTGCGCGGTGACCGCGCAGATCGCGGTCATCCCGTGCACGCCGAGCGCGAGCATGGTCTTCAGGTCGGCCTGGATGCCGGCCCCGCCGCCAGAGTCTGAGCCGGCGATGGCGAGCACGAGCGGCGGCGCTGCGGTCATTGCATCACCCTATGACCGGCCCGCCGGTGGCCAGGTCAGCGCCGTTCGCTAGCGGAAGACGCAGTGCCGGCCGTCGAACGTGCAGCCTGTCGCACCGGCCGTGGAACCGGAACCGATGATCCAGAACTGCGCGACCCGCGGGTTCTGCCGGCCGCGCTGGCCTGGGCCTGGCCAATGGCCGTGCCGGTGCCCCTGGTAGCGCCAGCCGCCACTGGCCGGATCCGCTGCCAACGCGACACCGCCGTGCGGGCCTGAGGCCTGCCATTGCGCGCCCACCAGCCGGTAGATCCGCGCGCCGGGGAGGCTGAAGGCGAGCCGCCAGGAGCCGAGCTTGCGGTTGCCGCGCAGCGTGACCTCGGCGACGAAGCCGTTCCTGTCGTGCCTGATCACGGCAAGGTGCACCACGACGTGGCGGTGGTACGCCCTGGTCGCGCCTGAGGACAGCGACTTCGAGTGCGAGTGCCTGGCCGGCCTGATCCGCCGGCCTGGGCCCTTGGTCGCCAGCGTCCCCGGTGGCTGCGAGCCCTGCGCGATACAGGTATGCGTCTGGCACGAGCCGGTCACGTTCGGCAGGTAGGTGATCGCCTTGTGCGGCGCGTAGAGCCAAAGCCCGGCCGCGATCACCAGGCCGGTCGCGGCGGCGAACCAGGGGTTGACCAGCGAGCCGCTCAGCCAGCCGCGCGGCACCGGCCGCCGGGTGCCAGGCCGCACCGTGAACTCGTCAACGGCAGGCAGCGGCGCGGTCGACACATCGTCAACCGCCGTGCTGGTGGCGAGCTGCGCGGTGCCAGGCCGGTTCCTGGCAAGCGCGGTCTTGACCGCCGTCATCGCATCGTGAATCGGGACACGGCGGTCGGAAGCTTCTGCCTGCCGCTGCGCCCTGTGCTTGGGCATGCACTCCTTGCGATGACTGGGCATCAAGGGCGTTATATCAAGACCAGGCGCAACCAGCCAGTCCGAGAACCGTAGCCGAGCGAGAGCTGCGCCCATTGCGGCCCGGTTACCTGAAATGCTCCCAGCCGCCGGCACCGGCGTATTCGGCCCCGTCGACCAGCACGCCGCGGCCTGCCCGCACCGCTCCGATCTCGCGCCAGGACCCGGGCAAGACGGCTCCGGCAGGGAACGTGCCGGCCAGCGCGTGATCCTCGCCGCCCGCCAGCATCCAGCCGCGCCAGTCCGTGCCGAGCAGCGCGGCAGCGTCCTGCAGCGGGCCAGCGCCCGGCAGCAGCGCGGTGGCCAGCTCGAGCTGCACGCCGCTCGCCTCGGCGACGTGCCGCAGATCCTGGACCAGGCCATCGCTGATGTCGATCATCGAGGACGCTCCCGCGATGGCAGCCTCGACTCCGGATTGGTAACGAGGGCTCGGGCGCTGATGTGCTGCCACCAGGCCGGCCAGGCTCCCGCCTTCCGGCCGCCTGCCCGCGGCCAGCAGCGCAAGCCCGGCGGCCGACCAGCCGAGCCTGCCAGCGAGCGCGAGCCGGTCACCCGGCCGTGCGCCCGACCTGGTCACCGGCGCCCGGCCGGCCAGGTCACCAAGCGCGGTGATGGCAAGCATCACCTGGTCGGCGGCGGTCACGTCGCCGCCCGCTACCGTGGCCCCGGCCCGCCCGCACTCCGTGGCCAGCCCTTCGACCACGCGGAGCACCCACCCGGCATCGGTGCTGCCGGGTAGCGCCAGCCCGAGCAGCAGCGCGACAGGCGCCGCGCCCATGGCCGCGACGTCGGCCAGGTTCTGCGCCGCAGCCTTGGCGCCGATGTCCTGCGGCGAGGACCAGTCGGTGCGGAAATGCCGGCCCTCGACTAGCAGGTCGGTGGTGGCAACGACCCGGCCGTCGGGCGCCGCGATCACCGCCGCGTCATCGCCGATGCCGAGCTGCACCGCGGCCGGGCCGGGCGGCAGCTGCTTTGAGATCGCCTCGATGAGTCCGAACTCGCCAAGGTCTGCGACCGTGATGGCTCCTCCAGGCCGGCTTTTCTGCCGATCACTACGGTAGCGTTTGCGCTGTACTCCCCTCGGGGGGCGACCCCCTTGGCACCCCCGCTGTACTCCCCCCAGGACCGCATACCGCTACGACCGTGGAGGACGACATGGTGCAGGCGTACATTCTCGTCCAGACTGAGGTCGGGAAGGCCGCCGACGTCGCCCTGAATATTGGCCAGATCAACGGCGTCACTCAGGCCGACGATGTCACCGGGCCTTACGACGTGATCGTCAGGGCCGAGGCCGACAACGTTGATGACCTCGGCAAGCTCGTGGTCGCCCAGATTCAGGCGGTGTCCGGCATCACCAGGACGCTGACCTGCCCGATTGTGCACATCTAAGGACATTGAACGCCGCGGTGCCGTTCCGCCCGGCCGCGGGTGTCGGGTCGGCCCTGCAGGCCATCGTCGCCGACCCGGCACACGGCCCCGCGGTGCTGTCGGACGGCCGGCTGCTTGGCCACCTGCTCAGCGACTACCTGCCTGACGCGCACCGCGAGGCGCGGATCCTGGTCGCAGCGGCCGATGCCGGCCTGCCGGACAGGCTGCGCGAGCAGGCCGCAAGCGGCGTCGATGTAGCTGCCGCGATCCGGCTGGCCGCTTCCTCGTTCGAGGCAACCTCTGGGTTCTCGGCGCCGGCCTGCGAATGGGCGGCCGGCCAGCTTGCGGTGGCGCTCGGGCTGGCCGCCGCCGGCCATCCGGCCGGGCCGTCCAGTGCGGTCGTCCCGCCAGCGCAGGCAGAGACCAGAACCTGGCGGCCGCCGGTCCAGCAGGCGCAGCCGATCAGCCAGCAGGCACCGGCGTTCCCGGCCAATCAGTATCAGGCGGCGGGCGGCCAGGGCTTTGCAGCACCGCAGCCCGCGCCGTCGTCAGCTCGCAGCAGGC
>JASHQL010000103.1 GCA_030039155.1 Streptosporangiaceae bacterium
TACAACCGCAGGGTGCGGCTCGAGGTGAGCGTGCCTGACGGTGACCCGCATATTCCGAGCGTGCTCGGCGTCTACCCGACCTGCGACTGGCACGAGCGGGAGACCTGGGACTTCTTCGGCATCATCTTCGACGGCCACCCGGCGCTGACCAGGATCGAGATGCCTGACGACTGGCGCGGTCACCCGCAGCGCAAGGACTATCCGCTCGGCGGCATCCCGGTGGAGTACCGCGGCGCGACCGTCCCGCCGCCGGACGAGCGGAGGGCCTACGAATGACCGCGGAAACCGAAGGCACCGTCTACACGGTCGGCGGCCAGGACTGGGACGAGGTGGTGGCCGGCGCCGCGGCGCAAGCCGAGCACGAGGACGAGCGCATGGTCGTCAACATGGGCCCGCAGCACCCGTCCACGCACGGCGTGCTCAGGCTCATCCTGACCTTGGACGGCGAGACCGTGACCGAGCTCAGGCCGGTGATCGGCTACCTGCACACCGGCATCGAGAAGAACATGGAGTTCCGCACCTGGACCCAGGGCGTGACCTTCTGCACCCGGATGGACTACCTCTCGCCGCTGTTCAACGAGACCGCCTACTGCCTGGCGGTGGAGCGGCTGCTTGGCATCGAGGGCCGGGTACCCGAGCGAGCCAGCATCATCCGGGTGCTGCTGATGGAGCTGAACCGGATCGGCTCGCACCTGACCGCGATCGGCACGATGGGCCTGGAACTCGGCGCGACCACTGTCTTCATCTACGGGATGCGCGAGCGGGAGAAGACGCTGGACCTGCTCGAGCTGATCACCGGGCTGCGGATGAACCACGCGTTCATCAGGCCAGGCGGCGTGTCGCAGGACTTGCCGGCCGGCGCGACCGAGGCGCTGCGTCATTACCTGCGGGTGATGCCGGGACTGCTTGGCGAGATCAGGGCGCTGTTCGACGCGGCCCCGGTGTTCATCGCGCGCACCAAGAACGTGGCCTACCTGGACCTGGCCGGCTGCATGTCGCTCGGCGTGACCGGGCCGATCCTGCGCGCCACCGGCATTCCGTGGGACCTGCGCAAGAGCCAGCCTTACTGCGGCTACCAGGAGTACGACTTCGACGTGCCGGTGGCCGGCAGCTGCGATGCCTTCGCCAGGTACCTGCTCAAGATGGACGAGATGGACCAGTCGCTGCGGATCATCGGCCAGTGCGTGGACCGGCTGGCCGGCGGCAGCGGGCGCGGCCCGGTGATGATCGAGGATGCCAAGATCGGCTGGCCGGCCCGGCTTGCGCTCGGGCCCGACGGCATGGGCAACTCGCCCGACCACATCGCGCACATCATGAGCCAGTCCATGGAAGCGCTCATCCACCACTTCAAGCTGGTGACCGAGGGCTTCAGGGTGCCCGCGGGCCAGGCCTACGCGTCGGTGGAGTCACCGCGCGGGGAACTCGGCTGCCACGCGGTCAGCGACGGCGGCACCAGGCCCTACCGCATCCATTTCCGCGACCCTTCGTTCACCAACCTGCAGTCGGCGGCCGCGATGTGCGAGGGCGGCATGATCGCCGATGTGATCGCCGCGGTGGCGAGCATCGACCCGGTGATGGGAGGCGTGGACAGGTAATGGCGCTCAGCGAGGAGGCCAGGGCCAGGCTGGCGGAGGACGCCGCGCAGATCATCGGGCGCTACCCGCGGTCCCGGTCTGCGCTGCTGCCACTGCTGCACCTGGTGCAGTCAGAGGAAGGCTACGTGTCGCAGGACGGCATCGAGTTCTGCGCCGAGCAACTCGGGCTTGCCGAGGCGGAGGTCACCGCGGTGACCTCCTTTTACACCATGTACAAGCGCCAGCCGGTCGGCGAGTACCACGTCGGCGTGTGCACCAACTCGCTGTGCGCGGTGATGGGCGGCGACGCGATCTTCGCAGACCTCAAGGACCACCTTGACATCGGGAACGACGAGACCACCGCCGATGGCAAGGTCAGCCTCGAGCACCTGGAGTGCAATGCAGCCTGCGATTACGCGCCGGTCGTGATGGTCAACTGGGAGTTCTTTGACAACATGACGCCAAGCTCGGCGCGCGAGCTGGTCGACGGGCTGCGGTCGGGCGCCGACGTCTCGCCAACCCGTGGCGCGCCAAGGCTGTGCAGCTGGCGGCAGGCGTCCAGGATCCTGGCCGGCTTCCCTGACGGCCAGGCCACCGGCGGGCACACCGCGGGCGAGGCAACCCTGGCCGGCCTGGTCGCCGCCAGGGAGCACGGCTGGACACCAGGAGGACCAGGTCATGACTAGTGTGCTGACGCCAGAGCTCAGCGCGCACTGGGACGACGCCGACTCCTTCACGCTGGCCGGCTACCGGCGGGTCGGCGGTTACCAGGCGCTGCCCAAGGCGCTCGCGATGCAGCCGGACCAGGTCATCGGAGTGCTGAAGGACTCGGCGCTGCGCGGCCGCGGCGGGGCCGGCTTCCCGACCGGCGTGAAGTGGGGCTTCATCCCGCAGGGCGACGGCAAGCCGCACTACCTGGTGGTGAACGCCGACGAGTCGGAGCCTGGCGCCTGCAAGGACATGCCGACCCTGCTGGCCAACCCGCATGCGCTGGTCGAAGGCATCGCGATCGCCGGTTACGCGTTCCGGGCGTCGCACGCCTTCATCTACGTGCGCGGCGAGGTGCTGCACGTGGTCAGGCGGCTGCAGCACGCGGTGCAGGAGGCCATCGAGGCCGGCTATCTCGGCAGCAAGATCCTCGGCACGGACTTCAGTCTCGAGGTGATCGTGCACGCCGGGGCCGGCGCCTACATCTGCGGCGAGGAAACCGCGCTGCTCGACTCGCTCGAGGGCTACCGCGGGCAGCCGCGGCTCAAGCCGCCGTTCCCGGCGATCGCCGGGCTGTACGCCTGCCCGACCGTGGTCAACAACGTGGAGTCGATCGCCACCGTGCCGTACATCATCAACCACGGCGCCGCGGAATTCGCCTCGTACGGGACCGAGAAGTCCAAGGGCTTCGGGTTGTTCTCGCTGTCCGGGCACGTGACCAGGCCTGGCCAGTACGAGGCGCCGCTCGGCACCACGCTGCGTGAGCTGCTCGAGCTGGCCGGCGGCATCCGCGCCGGGCACCAGCTCAAGTTCTGGACGCCAGGCGGGTCCTCCACGCCGCTGTTCACCGACCAGCACCTGGACGTGCCGCTCGACTACGAGTCGGTGCAAGCCGCGGGCTCCATGCTCGGCACCAGGTCCATCCAGCTGTTCGACGACACCACCTGCGTGGTGCGGGTGGTGCTCCGCTGGATCGAGTTCTACCAGCACGAGTCGTGCGGCAAGTGCACGCCGTGCCGGGAGGGCAGCTACTGGGTGGTCCAGCTGCTCGACCAGCTTGAGCAGGGCACCGGCAACGAGAGCGACCTGGACAAGCTGCTGGACATCTGCGACAACATCACCGGCCGCGCGTTCTGCGCGCTCGGCGACTCCATCCAGCCGTCGGTCAGCTCGTCGATCAAGTTCTTCCGCGACGAGTACCTGCGGCACCTGCGGCACGGCGGCTGCCCGTTCAACCCCGCGGCATCCACCCTCTTCTCCATGGACGCGGCCCGATGACTGCTGAACTGGCCAAGCCGGCCGACGGCGTGACCGTCACGATCGACGGATTCGAGATCACCGTGCCCAAGGGCACGCTGGTGATCCGCGCCGCCGAGCAGCTTGGCATCCAGATCCCCAGGTTCTGCGACCATCCGCTGCTCGACCCGATCGGCGCCTGCCGGCAGTGCCTGGTGCAGATCGAGGGCCAGCCCAAGCCGCCGGCTTCCTGCACCACGGTCTGCACCGAGGGCATGGTGGTGCGCACCCAGCTCACCTCGGCGGTGGCCGAGAAGGCGCAGCGCGGGATGATGGAGCTGCTGCTGGTCAATCACCCGCTCGACTGCCCGATGTGCGACAAGGGCGGCGAGTGCCCGCTGCAGAACCAGGCCATGTCCACCGGCCAGGGCGAGACCAGGTTCTACGGGCCGAAGCGCACGTTCGCCAAGCCGATCGCGCTGTCCGCCCAGGTGCTGCTCGACCGCGAGCGGTGCATCCAGTGCGCGCGCTGCACCAGGTTCGCCGACCAGATCCCCGGCGACCCGCTGATCGACCTGCTCGAGCGCGGTCCGCACGAGCAGGTCGGGGTGGCCGAGGGCGTGCCGTTCAACTCCTACTTCTCCGGGAACACCGTGCAGATCTGCCCGGTCGGTGCGCTGACCGGCGCGTCCTACCGGTTCCGGGCAAGGCCGTACGACCTGGTGTCCACGCCGAGCGTGTGCGAGCACTGCGCGGCCGGCTGCCGGCAGCGCACCGACCACCGGCGCGGCGCGGTGACCAGGCGGCTTGCCGGGAACGACCCCGCGGTCAACGAGGAGTGGAACTGCGACAAGGGCCGCTGGGCCTTCACCTACTCGACGCTGCCTGACCGCTTGGTCTCCCCGCTGGTCAGGGACGAGGCAGGGCTGCTCAGGCCCGCGTCCTGGCCGGAGGCGGTGGCCGCGGCGGCCAGCGGGCTGCGGGCGGCGCGCGGCCGGGCCGGCGTGCTGACCGGCGGCAGGCTCACCGTCGAGGACGCCTACGGCTACGCGAAGTTCGCCAGGGTGGCGCTGGCCAGCAACGACATCGACATGCGGGCGCGGCCGCACTCGGCCGAGGAGACCCAGTTCCTGGCCGACCAGGTGGCCGGGCGGCCCGGCATCAGCTACTCCGAGCTGCAGCAGGCGCCCGCCGTGCTGCTGGCCGCGTTCGAGCCCGAGGACGAGTGCCCGATCTTGTTCCTCCGGCTGCGCAAGGCGGTCAGGACGCACGGGCAGCGGGTCTACTCGGTCGCCGCGCTGGCCAGCCACGGCCTGCGGAAGCTGTCCGGCACGCTCGTGCCCGCGATGCCGGGCGCCGAGGCGGACGCGCTGGCTCGCCTGCCCGACGAGGTGCTGGCAGCGCTGCGGCAGCCAGGCGCGGTGATCCTGGCCGGTGAGCGGCTCGCCGAGGTGGCCGGCGGGCTGTCGGCAGCGGCCGCGCTCGCCGTCAGCACCGGCGCCAGGCTCGGCTGGATCCCGCGCCG
>JASHQL010000104.1 GCA_030039155.1 Streptosporangiaceae bacterium
ACGCCAGGCCTGGGTAGGCCTCGGCGAGCAGCGGGCGCACCACCTCCGTGTAGTAGGCGCCGGCCAGCCGGAGCCCGGGGGTGAAGGGCTGCGTCATCTGGTCTCCCCGGTTGCCCGCATTCGCTTCAGGCCGTCGACAATCAGCCTGAGCCCGAACTCGAACTCGCCCTCGCCGGTGTCCTCGCTCCCCGACACGTGCTGCTCGGCATGCTCGGCCAGGTACGGGTAGCCGTCGGCGGCGAGCTGCGGCACGTAGTTCATGACCTGGGCAAGGTCGTCTTCGCTGATCCCGTGGCCTGCCGCCCACAGGGTGAAGCCAAGGATGTGGCTGTCCAGTGCGTGATAGCCGTGGTAGGCGGCGGCAGCCGAGAACCCGGCCTCGCGCAGGCACCTGAGTATCGAGTCGATGTAGCGCAGCCGGGTCGGCAGGATCCGCGGCGTGGACATGATCAGGTTGCATGCCCACGGGTGCGCGGTGAGGACGTCGTGCGCGGAGACCGCGCAGCGCCAGATCGCCCGCTCCCAGCCGGCCCCGGCCGCCGAGCCAGGCAGGTCGATCTGCCTGAGCACCTGGTCGGCGATGCCGTCCAGGATCGCGTCCTTGTTCGCCACGTGGTTGTACAGCGACATCGCCTCAACCCCGAGTGCCTGGCCGAGCTTGCGCATCGAGATCGACTCGACGCCGCCCTGGTCGGCGAGCGAGATGGCGGCGTCAAGCACACGTTCTGTCGTCAGCGGGACTCGGTTGCCGTGGGAGGTCACGGCGCCCTGGCCCTGAGCGGCGGTGCCCTGGGGCGCCACGGCGCTGCCCTGAGCGGCGCTGCCCTGAGGCGCGATGGCGCTGCCCTGAGGGGCCATGGCGCCGCCCTCGGGCGCCACGGCCCCGCCCGTGGAGACCCCGGACCCGGATGACCGCGGCCCGCTCCGGTTGCGATCGGCTTGCATTCGCCGTACGTCCCTTTCGATGCCCTTGACAAACTTACATCGTAAGCTCAAGACTTACGCCATAAGCTTACAGTGTATGTTCCCGAGGAGAAGGCCATGCGAGCGATCATCAATGAAAATTACGGCTCCCCGGCTGGCCTGCAGCTCGGCGAGCTGGACAAGCCGGCGGTCAACGGCAGCGGCGTGCTAGTCCGGGTCCGCGCCGTCTCCATCAACCCGCTTGACCTGCATCTGATGACCGGGCTGCCGTATGTGCTGCGGCTCAGCGAGGGGCTCAGAGAG
This sequence comes from Streptosporangiaceae bacterium, assembly GCA_030039155.1. Taxonomy (GTDB): domain Bacteria; phylum Actinomycetota; class Actinomycetes; order Streptosporangiales; family Streptosporangiaceae; genus JOPF074. The sequence continues at coordinate 1,228 of JASHQL010000104.1, forward strand.
CCGAAGACCAAGGTGCTCGGCGTGGACGTGGCCGGGCAGGTGGAGGCGGTCGGCGCGGACGTGGCCGAACTGCGGCCGGGTGACGAGGTGTTCGGCCACTGCGGCAGCGCGCTGGCGGACTACGTGTGCGGCAAGCCCGATGACTTCATCGCCAAGCCCGCCGGGCTGTCCTTCGAGCAGGCCGCCGCGGTGCCGGTGGCCGGGTTCACCGCACTGCAGGGGCTGCGCGACCATGCCCGAGTCCAGCCAGGCCAGCACGTGCTGATCAACGGAGCCTGCGGCGGGGTCGGCACGTTCGCCGTGCAGGTCGCCAAGGCGCTCGGCGCCGAGGTGACCGGCGTCTGCAGCACGGCCAACGTCTCGCTCGTCCGTTCGCTCGGCGCCGACCAGGTCATCGACTACACCAAGGAGGACTTCGCGGCCGGCCGGCAGCGCTACGACGTGGTCCTCGACGTCGCCGGCAACCGGTCCATCGCCGCGTACCGGCGCGTGCTGGTGCCTGGCGGCGCGCTGGTGCTGATCGGCGCCGGCCGGGGTCGGTGGATCGGCCCGCTGGCCCGCCCGTTGCGGGCGCTGGTGCTGGCGCGGGTCGGCCGGCAGCGGCTGGTGCCGTTCCTGGCCAAGCCGAACAAGCCGGACCTGCTCGCACTGCGTGAGCTGATCGAGGACGGCAAGCTGACCCCGGTGGTCGACCGCGTCTACCCGTTCGGCGAGGCATCGGACGCCATGCGCTACCTCGAGGCGGGGCACGCGCGCGGCAAGGTGATCGTCGCCGGCTGAGCCCGCTGCAGGCCGCACTGTGTTGTCTTGCCCCGGCCATGCCGGGGAGACCGCGGCGCACGCACGCGGTAGTCGCCGCGGTCAGGTTCGGCGTCACCCCGCCGACGTTGCACACCCGCGAGGTGTACCCGAGCGCCCGACTCGCCGGGCGGCGACAACCTGGGCTCGGCGGCATGCGTCCCTTTGTATGCGCACCAACTCCGCACCGGCATCAGTCCGGCGGCTGCCGTGATCCTGCAGATCCGGGAGATCGAGGACCAGGGCAGCGGCGGGGTATACCCGCTGCCCAACAGCGACGCCAGCGGCTGGCTCATCCGGTGGGAGGAGCAAGACGGGCAGACGCCGATGGCGCTGAACATCAACGGGCTCGAGGAGTACGAGATCGTGCCCGGTGGCAACAGGCTGCTCACCAGGCTGTCGAAGACTCCCGGCGTGCTCTACATCACCGACGCGCGGATAGCGGTGGCCGTGGAGAAGTTCACCAAGGGGAACAGGTACTGGGGTGTCGGCGCCGGGGCAGCGGTCGCGGTGGTGGCGATGGGCGTCAGCGCGGCCAGGGCCGCGCACAAGCGCCACGGCAAGATGCTGGTCGGCCAGGTGCGCTACCAGTGGCTGAAGGTGCTGGCTGCCAGCCCTGCCCAGGGCCGCACGGGCAGCGAGCTGCGCTTCGTCGTGGAGGTCAAGACCACAAGCGGCGGCACCAGGACCTACCGGCTTGACGTGACCCTCGGCTATCCCCAGGTCGATCCGCTGCTGCCGGCCCGCGACATCATCCAGCGAGCCGCTCGTTACCGGCTCAGTCGATATCCAGGCAGCGCTGAGCACCATCCCAGGCTGCACGAGCTCACCCAGGCACCGCTGCTGCCGCCGCCCGCACCCGGCAAGGCCGCCACCTACGTGATGCCGAACTTCTTCTTCATGAACAGCAAGACCGCGTATCCGGCCGGGGCCGGCGGAGCTGCCGGGCCTGGCGGGCCTGCCGGGGCTTCCGGAGCTGCCGGGCCGGCTGACGGCCAGCCGGCTCAGGGCCCGCAGTAGCGCTGGCCGCCCGCGGTCAGGGGTGCTCGGTCCACGACCCGGCGGCGGCCACGCGGCGCTCCCACACCAGGACCGAATCCGGGTCGCGCTGCCATCGCTGGCAGAAGCCGAGCAGCTCGCGGCACCTGGCGACCATCGCCTGCTGTCGGGCCGCCCACGGCGGACGGTCACCGTAGCCGGCGAACAGCTGGCCGAGGGAGCCGGCGTCACCTGGGTGGTGTGTCCGCACGATCCACTCGCACCAGGCCAGGTCCTCGACCGGGTCACCGGCGTGCGCCCATTCCCAGTCGAGCAGGCCGGTGACCTGCCCGGCCGCCGGGTCGAGGAGCGCGTTGTTCGGGCCGAAGTCGCCGTGTACAAGGACTTGTCGTTCGCCTGCTGGCCCGGCGACGCCGGCGGACCGGGGGTCGATCTGCTGGATCCGGCGCAGCAGCACGCCGCAGGCCAGCAGCACCTGGTCGGCGAGGCCGTTGGCGATCAGGTCCTGACCGTGCACGCCCTGCATGAAGTCCAGTTCCAGGGTCGCGCCGGCCGCGCGGACGACCGTCGGCACCGGCAGCCGCCCGGCCAGCCGGCGCAGCACGCTGGCCTCGCGCTCGCATCTGCCGATCGCGTCCGGCCCCCGGTAGGCCTTGGTGACCACCGGCCCGGCCCTGGTGGTCCGGTTCGTGTAGCTGTGCCGCATCGGCTCAGGCACTGGCCCCGCCGGGCGCCGCCGACTCGCTGGGCTTCGCCTCGGCCAGGTGGATGTGCCCGTCGTCGAACCAGTGCGGCGGGCTGGCCGGGCTCAGCCTGTCGAACGGGTAGCCGGCCTTCTCGGCGACCCGGCACGAGGCGAGGTTGTCCAGGTGGTGCACCAGCATGATGCGCGGCAGGCGCTGCGCGCCGAAGCAGCCGAAGGCCCAGCAGGTGACCGTACGCACCGCGGCGGTCGCGATGCCTCGCCCGCGGGCGTCGGCCGCCGTCCAGTAGCCGATCTCGCCCTGCTCACCGCCGCCGACCTGTCCGCCATCGCGGTTCCGCAGCGCGACGTGCCCGACCGGCCGGTCAAGTGCGCGGTCGAGCACGGCGAACGTCAGCCAGTCGCCGAGCGCCCAGCCCCGGTCCTGGCCGGCCAGCCAGCGGGCTGCCTCGCGGGCATCGCGCGGGCCGGTCCAGCGCCGCGGACCTGGCAGGTCGACGCTCGGATGCGAGCGCAGGCCGTGCTTCGGGTACTCGCGCGCCATCGCGGCCAGCAGGTCCGGCATGTCGGCGGCGAGCCACGGCCGCAGCCGCAGCGCCGGCCGGCCTCGCCCGGCGGCAACGTCAAGCACGACGGTCACCGTCGGGACACTGCGCTGCTGCCGCTGCCCTGGCAACTGGTTTTCTTGCCATGTCACACTGGCCGGTGGCGAGGGGTCATAGCGGTGCGGCCAGTTCCGGGCCAGGTCCGGCCCGTTGCAGGCCGGTTCCCAGCCGATGTGACAGGAGGGTGCCCGATGGCGCGCATTCAGGGCATATCGAAGGCCAAGGCAGGCCCGGTCGTCAGGCTCGTCTACCTGTTCGGCCCGCGGATGATGAGGAAGCTGACCGGCCGCGATCCGCAGAATGGCAGCGGGCTCGAGCCGTTCGAGATCTGGGCCTACCAGCCGAAGATGATGATCGGCATGGGCAGGTTCAACCAGGCTGTCCGCAAGGCCAAGACCGTCGACGAACGGACCAGGAACCTGGTCGAGCTCAAGGGCGCGCAGATGATCGGGTGTGCGTACTGCGTCGATCTCGGCTCGCAGATCTGCCGCAACTCCGGCTTCTCCGACGAGGAACTCCTCGCGATCCCGCACTACCAGTCGAGCGAGCTGTTCACCGACCGCGAGAAGGCGGCGCTCGACTACACGGTCGCGGTGATGCGCACCCCGGTCGAGGTCACCGACGAGCTGTTCGCGCGGGTGCGGTCCTTCTTCGACGACAGCCAGCTGGTGGAGATCACCGCCCTGCTGACGCTGGTAAATGTGGACCGCTTCAACGCGGCGTTCGGGATCGGCTCGGCGGGCTTCAGCGA
>JASHQL010000105.1 GCA_030039155.1 Streptosporangiaceae bacterium
GCGTGCTGGTCTCCCCGGCCAGGCCCGCGGTGCCGCCGCCAGCCAGCCGGCCACCGCAGCCCTCGCCAGCCAGGCCGCAGCCGAAGCCGTCGCCGGCCAGGCCGAAGGTCCAGTCGGCGGCGGCCGAACAGCGGCTGCCGGTGGTGGAGCGCGCGCTGCGCGGTCACCAGGGCCAGCGCAACGGCTGGGGCGGTCAGGCGGTGCTGGTGCCAGGCGGGCACCGGCCGGGCCAGCCAGACCAGTTGCAGCGAGACCAGGCCAGGGCGCGGCTCGAGCTGACCGGGCCGGCCAGGGTCGTGGTGATCGGCTGCACCGCGGGCGCCGGCCAGACCATGACCACGCTGATCACCGGCCAGCTGCTGGCGCAGCTGCGCACCGAGCCGGTCGCGGTGCTCGACCTGAACCCCGGCACGGAATCGCTGACCGAGCGGGCGCTGGCGGTGACGAGGCTGCTGCCAGGGCCGTCCGCCGGGCCGGACGCGGGCCTGCAGGTGATCACGGCCGAGCCGGCTGCCGACGGCCAGGCATCAGGCGACGCGGCGGCCGCGGACGCCGCGCCGGACGCCGGCCTGCTGATCGACGCGGTGGCCGTCAGGTACCCGCTGCTGCTCGCCGACCCGGCAGCCGCGAGGGTGCCACGGGCGCTGGAGTCGGCCGACCAGCTCGTGCTGGTCACCCCGGCCAGCGCCGAGGGACCGAATGCGCTGGCGATGACGATGGAGTGGCTGGACAGCAGCGGCCACGGTCGGCTGGCCGCGGACTCGGTCGTGGTGGTCAACGGGGTAAGCAGCCAGACTGCCCGGCACGGCGAGCAGGCAGCGTCGGTTGCGAAGGGCAGCTGCCTGGCCATCGTCAACGTGCCGTGGGACGGTGCCGCGGCCTGGGACGTGCAGGCCGGCGGCAAGCCGGGCGGGCCGCTCGGCCAGAGCGCTGTGCTCGCCTTCACCGCACTGGCCGGCGTGCTGGTGACCGGGCTGGCCCGGCAGCCAGAGCTAGCCGGGGGCCTCCAGGGGGGTCGCCCGCCCGCGGCTGCACTGCGGGGCGTGCCGACGTGACCGCGCGCACCGCCGGGCGCACCCGGCTGCCGGTCAGGTACTTCGACGACCGCATCGTGCTCACCGAGACTCATGCCTGGGCGTACTACCGGGTGCCGACGGTCTCGTACGAGTTCACCACGAACGCCGAGCGGGAGGCGCTGGCCACGTCCATCACGGTCGCGCTCGCGGCGATCAGGATGGCCGAGGCCGAGGTGCACCTGCGCATCGCGCACCGCTCCTACCCGGCCGCCGAGTGGGCGACCCGGCTGGACGCGACCTCGGACGGCGGGCCCGGCTGGCTCGGTTACCTGGAAGAGATGTACCGGCACGTGTGGGCCAAGGACTTCTGGACCAAGGAGGTCTACCTCGGTGTCAGGCTCGGCCAGCGCGGTGTCCGTGCGCAGCTGTCAGGCGGGCTGTTCGGCCAGTTCGCTTCCGGCTACCGGACCACCGAGCAGGCGCTCGGGCTGAACGACGAGGCGGTGTCAGCTGCCGAGATCACCCGCTGGACCGATCAGGCCGAGCGGCTCGGCCGCGCGCTCGGGTCGAGCGCGCTCGCGGCAGCGCACGCGACGAGCGACGAGATCGCCTGGCTGTTCCGGCATGTGCTGGCCGGCACCGCAGGCGATCCGCCGCCGTCCGCTGCGCGGCGGCGGCGCTGGGGCGGCGGGGAGATCGAGTCGCTGCTCGAGGGGCAGGTGCGCAACGGCAGGACCATGCTCGGGCTTGACCATCCTGGCGGGTCGTCCTGCGCCGCGTTCCTGTCGTTCGGCAGGTTCCCCGACGTCATGTACTTCCCCGAGGCCGAACCCTGGCTGCATTACGCCGACGCGCTGCCGTTCCCGGTGGAGGCCAGCCTGCGGATGCGGCTGATCGCGCCGGCCAAGGCCAGCAAGGACGTCAGCCGCAGGCTGGCGCACGCCAGGGACATGGACGCGCACATCAGGGAGGCCGGGGCCGAGCTGCCGATCGCGCTTGCCGAGCAGATCGAGGCGGCCAGGCTGCTCGAGCACGGCATCACCAAGGAGCGGCTGCCGTTCGTCTACGGCTGGCACCGGCTGATGGTCACCGCGCCGACCGCCGATCTGTGCATGCGGCGCGCCGAGGCGGTCATCGAGCATTACCGCGACGCCGGGATCGACGTGGTCCACTCCACCGGCGACCAGTTCTCGCTGCTCTGCGAGGCGCTGCCAGGTGACCGGGTCAGGCTCAACTCCTACCTGCAGCGGCAGCCGCTGTACACGGTGGCAGGCGGCATGCCGACCGCTACCGTCGACCTGGGCGACCGGGTAGCGGCGGACGCCGGCTGGGTCGGCCCGTATATCGGCGAGACGCTCGGCAGGGCGCGCTCGGTGGTGCACTTCGACCCGCTGGTCGCCGCCGCGCGCAACCGGCCGACCGCCGTCGCGGTCACCGGCGAGCCCGGCGGCGGCAAGACCACGCTGGCGCTGCTGCTGATCCTGCAGCTTGCATTGCGCGGCGTGACCGTGGCAGTGATCGACCCGAAGGGCGACGCGGAGTCGCTGGCGGGCTGGCTCACCGCGCGCGGCCGGCAGGCCCGGGTGCTTCCGCTCGGCAGCGCGGCGGCCGGGCTGCTCGACCCGTTCTCCTTCGGCGACGACCTGGCCGAGCGGCGGACGATGGCAACCGAGACGCTGCGCCTGCTGCTGCCGCGGATGAGCGAGGAACGCGAGAGCGCGATGATCCAGGCCGTCGGCGTGGTCGCGGCCGACCCGCAGCCGTCCCTCGGCAAGGTCGTCACCCACCTCGAGCAGTCAGACGATCCGGCGTCGGTGAACCTCGGCGCCGTGCTCCGGTCGATGTCAGAGATGCGGCTGGCCAGGCTGTGCTTCTCGCCGTCCGGCGGTGACCGGATCGACGCGGCGGGCTGGACCACGGTGTTCACCCTGGCCGGGCTGACCCTGCCGGACATCGCGGTGAAGCGGGACGACTTTTCCTACGAGCAACGGCTGTCGGTGGCGCTGCTGTACCTGGTGTCGCAATTCGCCAGGCGGCTGCTCAACGGCATGGACCGGCGGCTGCCGAAGGCGATCTTCCTGGACGAGGCCTGGGCGATCACCTCGACGCCGCAGGGCGCCAAGCTCATTCCCGAGGTGTCCAGGATGGGCAGGTCGCGCAACACCGCGCTGATCATGGTCTCGCAGAACGCCGGCGACCTGCTGAACGAGCAGGTGACCAACTGCATCTCCAGCGTGTTCGCGTTCCGGTCGTCGGAGCAGACCGAAGTGGCCAACGTGCTGTCGCTGCTCGGCCTGGAGAAGTCCGACGAGCACAAGGCCGTGCTGCGCGGGCTCGGCAATGGCGAGTGCATCTTCCGCGACCTGGACGGGCGGGCCGGGCGGATCGGCATCGACCTGATCTCCGACGAGCTGCGTGACTCGCTCGACACCAACCCGACCAGGGCGCGGCCCGGCGATGACGACGACGCGCCGCAAGCAGCACAGCCAGCGAAACCTGGGGCCGGCTGAGCCAGGCCGCGGCCGGCCAGCGAAGACCCTTACCCCTCAGGAGTCCCCCGGATGCGCGTCCCCCGCATTCCGCGAATGATCGTACTGGCGCTTGCCGTGCTCGCGGCGGTGCTCGCCGTGCCGTGCGCGCGGCTCGCGCACGGGCCAGCGCGGCACCCGGCGGCGGGCACGGCCGTCATCACTACCTCCGTCGTCCGGCCCGCTCGCCAGGCCAGCGAAACCGGGACGGCGGCAACCAGCCGGCCGCTCGGCCTGTGCTCGGTGCCTGGCATCGGCGACATCGGCGGCCTGCTCGGCTTCTGCAACCTGGGCAACAGCGGGCTGGCAGGCGAGCTGAACAGCATCTGCGACCCGTCGCTGCCCAGTCCCGAGCCTGCGAACTCCGGTATCAACGCGCTGGTCGCGCCGCCCGCCAGCGCCGGCAAGCCGCCGGACACGCTGTACCAGGAGTACGGCGTGGCCGGGCAGTACTGGGCGGCGACGAACCTCAAATGCTCGGACATGACCTCGCTGATCGGCAACAACGTCGCGGGCATGATGTTCGACGCGGCCAAGTCCATCGACCGGGTCACGATCACCGCCTACCAGGCGGCGGCCGGCGAGGGCATCCTGAACTGGCTGCAGGGCGTCACCGACACGCTGATCAGCAGCCTCGGCCATGCGATCTACTTCCCGTACCTGGCCGTGGTGGTGATCCTCGGCGCGATCTGGCTGGCCTGGCAGGGCCTGATCCGCAAGCGCGGCACCAGGACCATCGAGGGCACGATCTGGATGGTGCTCGCCGCGGTCACCGCGATCGTGCTGATCGGCAAGCCGGCCGCGGTGACCGGGCTCGGCAGGGACGTGTCCGACGGCATGTCCCAGGCGCTGAACACCGCGTTCGCCAAGCTTCCGGCGCCCGGCCAGACCAGTTGCGTGCCGATCGGCAAGGGCGACCCGCAGGTGCAGCCGTCCAGCTACAGCTACACCTCGGGCAGCACCGTGGTCGACCAGAACGCGGACGAGCTGTGGACCGTGCTGGTCTGCAAGCCCTGGCTGGCCGGCGAGTTCGGCACGACCAGCTACGCGCCGCCCGGCAGCAAGCCGAACGCGGTCAACACCTATGCCAGGTCGCTGCTCTGGGCGCAGGCCATCGCGATCAACGAGAAGCCGACGTCCGCGCTGATCAATGCAAAGGAGCAGACCTATGCGGGCATCGCGACCAGCATCCAGAACAAGGACCCGGCGATCTACCCGCTGTTCCAGGGCAAGCAGTGGACGACCAGGCTGGAGATCGCCTTTGCCGCGCTGTTCGGCTCGCTGCTGGCCGGGGTGCTCATCCTGCTGATCTCGGTCACGCTGATCCTGCTGAAGCTCAGCTTCTTGTTACTGCTGGTTGTCGGGCCGTTCTTCCTGCTGATCGGCACGCACCCGGGATTCGGCCGGGTCGTGGCGCTGCGCTGGCTCGAGCTGCTGATCGGCGTGCTGCTCAAGCAGGCAGCGGTCGCGCTGGTGCTGAGCGTGCTGCTGTACTGCTACGCGCTGATCATGGGCACCAGCGACCACGTGCTGTCCTGGGCGCTGAAGATCCTGATGATCTCACTGGTCACGGTCGCGGCGTTCATCTACCGCAAGCCGTACCAGCACCTGTTCTCCGCCGTCGGCTACGGCGTGATCGGCGCGCGGGACCGGGCCGAGGTGGACCTGGCCAGGGCCGGCAGCACCGCGCGCGCGAACACCGTGACCGCAGCGACGCTGCTGCCCGGCGTCGCGGCGTACCGGGCCGGCCGGTGGGCGCGGCGGAACCCGGCGCAGGCGGCTGGCCTGGCCGCG
>JASHQL010000106.1 GCA_030039155.1 Streptosporangiaceae bacterium
CCAGCAGGTCGGCAGGCGCGCGGAGGCTCAGTTCGGGCCCCCGGCCACGCTCAGGACGTTCGCCAGGCACCCGGTGCCAGGCGAGGGGCACTGGCGGGTGCTGGCCAGCGTCGACGGCGAGCCCGCGATCTACGGGACCTACCTGCGCGCAAGCCCGGTCTACTCCTCGTACGTGGCCGGCATCGTGTCGATGAACCAGAGCCTGGTCCGGTTCGAGCTCAGGCCCGGTGCCGAGGATCCCGGCCCAGGCAACTGGCACGCGGCGGACTGGATTCCGCCCGGCACCAGGCGCGGGCTGCTCGCGACCTTCAACAGCGGTTTCAAGATCGCCACCTCCGGCGGAGGCTTCTACCTGAACGGAACGAGAATGGGCACCCTGGTCAAGGGCGTTGCATCCGAGGTCTACTACCGGAACGGCCGGCTCGCGATCGGCACCTGGGGCCGGTCCGTGCACATGACCAGGCAGGTCGTCGGGGTCCGGCAGAACCTGCAGCTGATCGTGCGCGGCGGCCAGGTTCCGGCCAACGTCAACAACAACGTCTCGACGAGCTGGGGCGCCACCCTCGGCGGCGGCTATTACGTCTGGCGATCGGGCATCGGCATCACCTCCGACGGCCGGATCATCTTCGTCTACGGCCCGGCGCTGGACGTGCGTGAGCTGGCCGAGTTGCTGAAGCGGGCCGGCGTCGTCACCGGCATGGAGCTGGACATCAACCCGGACTGGATGTCCTTCATGTACTACAAGAAGGACGGCCACCCGAACGATCCGACGCCGGTCAACCTGCTGCCGAACCAGGTACAGCCGCCAGACCGGTATTACGCGATCTCGAACCGCGACTTCACGGCTGTCTACGCCAGATGACGGCCCGGCTCCGGCCGGCCGGCGCACGTCGCACCGGGCCGCGCGATAGCGACAGCCAAATCGGCGCTGGCGGCGTGGACCTGCAAGACCGGCCTGCCCGTACCTCGGTCGCCGGCATGCTGGTCGCGGCGCTGCAGGCAGCCAGGCCGCGGCAGTGGCCGAAGAACCTGCTGGTGTTCGCCGCGCCGCTGGCGGCCGCGACGCTCGGCCGGGATTATGGCTTCGGCTACGCGCTGGTCGCGGCCGCCGCGTTCACCGCCGCGTCCGCCGCCGTGTATCTCATCAACGACGTGGTGGACGTCGAGCGTGACCGCCAGCACCCGGTCAAGCGGAACCGTGCCATCGCATCGGGCCGGCTGCCGGTGCCGCTGGCCATGGCGCTGGCCACCGCCGGCATCGCCGCGGCCATCTCGGCCGGCCTGGCCATCGGCGAGCCATGGCTGGTCGGCGTCATCTGCATCTATGTCGTGCTCTCCGTGCTGTACACGCTGTGGCTCAAGCACGTGCCGTTCGTCGAGCTCGCGTTCGTGGCAGTCGGCTTCGTGCTGCGGGCGCTTGGCGGCGCGGTGGCCACCCACGTGCCGCCGTCTGCCTGGTTCCTCGCGGTGTGCAGTCTCGGCGCGCTCATGGTGGCGGTGGGCAAGCGCTACACAGAACTCGCGGTGCTCGGCGCCGACGCGGTGGCGCACCGTCCGGTGATGCGCAGCTACAGCCTGCCCCGGCTGCGATTGAGCCAGCGCTGCATCGCCCTGCTCATGCTCGCCGCCTACCTGCTGTGGGCTGCCTCGGAGCCGGACGGCTGGATGCGAACATGGCATCTGATCAGCGCGGTGCCGCTGGCCGCCGCGCTGTACCGGTTCGACCGGCTGACCTGGCAGGCCGAGGGCAGGCCGGTCGAGGACCTGATCGCGAGGGACGGCACGATGATCTGCTGCGAGCTGACCTGGCTGACCCTGTTCGTGGTTGGCCTGTAGATGGGCACGCGGAAGGCGCCAAGCCGGATCCTGCTGCTCGGCGGGACCAGCGAGATCGGACTGGCCATCTTGGCCGCGCTCGGCCTCGGGCCCGACACCCAGGTCCTGCTGGCCGGCCGCGACACCGACCGGCTGGCCGCGGCGGGCGCCGAGCTGCCAGGCAAGGTCAGCACGATCCGCTACGACGCGGCGGACCTGGCCAGCCACGACGAGCTGATCGCCGACGTGTTCGCCGACGGCCCGCTTGACCTGGTGATCTCCGCAGCCGGCCTGCTGGTCGGCCAGCAGCAGCTTGACGCCGCGCCGGCCAGCGCCGGCGACCTGGTGCAGGCCAGCTTCACCGGGCACGTGACCAGCCTGCTCGCGGTGGCCGGGCGGATGCGTGCGCAGGCCAGCGGGACCATCGTGGTGCTGTCGTCGATCGCCGCGGTCCGGCCGCGGAAGGCCAACTTCGTCTACGGGGCGGCCAAGGCAGGGCTTGACGCGTTTGCCCGCGGGCTGGCCGATTCGCTGCACGGCACCGGGGTGCGCGTGCTGCTGGTCAGGCCGGGATTCGTGATCGGCCGGATGACCGAGGGCATGCCGCCGGCCCCGCTGTCGACCACGCCTGCGAAGGTCGGCCAGGCCGTAGCCGCGGGCCTCGCCGGGCACCGCGGCGTCGTCTGGGTGCCGGCTGCCCTTGGCGTGCTGGCGGCTGGCATGCGGCTGATCCCGCGGCCGCTGTGGCGTCAGCTGCGCAGGTAACAGGCGCTACCGCCAGCGAGAC
>JASHQL010000107.1 GCA_030039155.1 Streptosporangiaceae bacterium
ATCAACAACGCGCTGCTGCGCGCGGACCAGATCAGCTGGGCCGAGTCAGCCAACGCCGGCGCGCCGCACTGGCTGGCGCCGATCGTGGCCGACGCCGAGGCCGGCTTCGGCGGCGTGCTGAACGCGTTCGAGCTGATGAAGGGCATGATCGCGGCCGGCGCTGCGGGCGTGCACTGGGAAGACCAGCTGGCCTCGGAGAAGAAGTGCGGCCACCTGGGCGGCAAGGTGCTCATCCCGACCGGGCAGCACATCAAGACGCTGACCGCGGCCAGGCTGGCCGCCGACGTCTGCGGCGTGCCGAGCCTGATCGTGGCCCGCACCGACGCGCAGGCGGCCACGCTGATCACCAGCGACATCGACGAGCGGGACCGGCGCTTCGTGACCGGCGAGCGCACCGCCGAGGGCTTCTACCGGGTGCGCAACGGGATCGACGCGTGCATCGCCAGGGGCATCGCCTACGCGCCGTACGCCGAACTGCTTTGGATGGAAACGTCCAAGCCCGACCTCGAGGTCGCCCGCCACTTCGCCGAGGCGGTCAAGGACGTCTACCCGGATCAGATGCTGGCTTACAACTGCTCGCCGTCGTTCAACTGGCGGGCGCACCTGGACGAAGGCACCATCGCCAAGTTCCAGCGGGAACTCGGCGCGATGGGCTACAAGTTCCAGTTCATCACGCTGGCCGGGTTCCACGCGCTCAACGAGTCGATGTTCACGCTGGCCCGCGGGTACGCCGAGCGCGGCATGTCCGCCTACGTCGAACTGCAGGACGCCGAGTTCGCCGCCGAGGCGGACGGCTACACCGCGACCAGGCACCAGCGTGAGGTCGGCACCGGCTACTTCGACCAGGTCACCCAGGCGATCAACCCGGACGCCTCGACCACGGCGCTGGCCGGCTCGACCGAGAGCGAGCAGTTCGCCGCCGTGCACTAATCGCCAGCGTCCACCAGCACGGCAAAGCCAGCGGACCACCGGGGTCGCCTCTCCCGGTGGTCCGTTGCACGTCTCCGTTGGGATGCCGGCTCAGCGCAGGCTGGCGATGACCTGCTCGAGGTGGTCCATCGCCTCCTGCAGGCCGTCCTCCATGCCCGAGTTGAGATGCGCGTCCCTGTGCTCCTTGCTGGTGTGCTGCACCAGGATGGTGACCGTCGTCTTGCCGCCGGACTCGGTGAAGGTGGTCGTGCTCACCGCCTCGGCGTCCGGCGCCATCTCGAAGATCTCGGTCCTGACGACCCGCTCGTTCTCCACCACCTCCAGGTGCTCGCCGTGGAAGGCGACCTCGAACCCTGGGTTGGCCCGCATCGCGTACCGCCACTTCCCGCCAGGCCGCAGGTCCACCTCGATCGAGGTGACCTCGCCGCGGTCGCCCGCCCACCAGCGGGTGATCAGCTCTGGCGTCGTCCACGCCCGGTAAACCAGGTGCCGCGGCGCGTCGAATTCCCTGGTGATCTGGATCTGGGTGTCGGCCGGCAGGGTGACCACTGCCCTGCTACTGCCGGTCTTGGCTGCCATCTTGCTGCTCCTGTTCGCTGAGTTCGGCCAGCACCACGTCAAGCTGGTCGAAGCGCTCCGACCATGTCTGCTCGTATCCCTTGACCCAGTCGTGGATCGGCTTGAGCGGCCTGCCGTCGAGCCGGTACAGCCGCCGCCTGCCGTCGTCGCGCACCTCCACCAGTCCCACCTCCCGCAGCACCCGCAGGTGCTTGGAGACCAGCGGCTGCGTCACCCCGAGCAGCGCGGCCAGATCGCCGACCGCCCGCTCCCGCGCAGCCAGCAGGTCCAGGATCTGCCGCCGCCGTGGCTCGGCGACGGCGTTGAACGCGTCGGCTGTGGTGGGCACCCTGGGCATGGCTCAATCATATGCCTATATGGGCATGCGTCAATCCGAGCCGACTGCGCCGAGCGTGGCGTCAGTGCACCAGCTCGGCCTCGTCAGGCGCGTAGAAGTCCTCGGCGACCTCGCGCCTGCGCCACCTCGACGGCACGAACAGCGGCACGATCAGCACGGCGCCGAGCAACCCGAGCACGCCGCTCAGCAGCATGGTGTGGATCCCGGCGGACGCCTGCAGGTTGTGCATCGGGATCAGCCGCAGCGCTTCGGACGTGCGCACGACCATCAGGCCGGTCCAGCCGAGCAGCGCCAGGCCTGGCAGGCCGGTGGCGATCGGCGAGACAGGCGGTGCGGCCAGCAGGATGCCGATCAGCAAGCCGGTGCCGCCCAGCGCCGCCAGCGTGAGCGCACCGGACATGCCGATCAGCCCGTGCCCGTTCGCGTGGATGAGCCTGGCGACACTCCAGCCGCCGCCGAGATAGATAGCTGCGCTCAGCAGCAGGGCGAGTACGAACCCCATCGCGTGCCGCATCTGCCACACCCTCCGGTCGTCGCGTGGTTGAACACGCGCCTGCAAGGACATGGCTCCCATCGCCTGCCAGCATCGGCTGCCTGGCCGGCGCTCCGCTCCGCCACCTGCTTCGACCATACAGGTATGCCCAGCTCACGGCGATGCACCAGGTCGATCGGCGGCGCCGCGCAGCCACCGCCTGGGACTCGGCTAGCGGCCAGGGCCAGCCGACTCGGCCGCGAGCTCGGCGCTGCCGGCCGGGCCCGGCGGGGCCTGCGGCCGGTCCATGTGCATCTTGGACGGCCACCAGTTCCACCTGCCGAGCAGCACCACGGTCGACGGCACCAACAGCGTCCTGACCAGGAAGGTGTCCATCAAGATGCCGAGCGCAAGGCCGAGGCCGATGTCACGAACCTGGCTGTTGCCGGCGCCGGCCGCCACCGTCAGCACGATGAACGAGCCGGCCAGCACCAGCCCGGCAGAGGTCACCGTGGTGCCGGTAGCGCCGATCGCCTTGGTCACCGCCTGCCGCAGCGGCTGTTTGCGTGCTTCCTCCCTGATCCTGGTCATCACCAGGATGTTGTAGTCCTCGCCGAGCGCCAGCAGGAAGATGAACATCAGGAACGGCATGAAGAACTCGAGCCCGCCGCTGCCGCCGATCTTGATGAAGACGATCACGGACAGGCCGAGCGCCGCCAGGTAGGACAGGCCGACCGAGGCGATCAGGTACAGCGGCGCCACCAGGCTGCGCAGCACCAGCGCCAGCAGGATCCCGATGGCCAGGATCGCGATCGGCACGATCCTGGTGAGGTCGCTGGTCGAGATGTTGCTGATGTCGTACAGGGCAGGCGCCTCGCCGGCCACCCCGGACGCGGTGGCGCCGACGGACTTGGCAATCCGCGTGGTGGCAGCCCTGATCGCCGGCACCGCGTCGAGCGCCGCGGTGCTGCCGGGATCGCCGGCCTTCAGGCCGGTGTCGAGCAGCACGGTGCGGCCGTCAGGGCTGACGTAGTTCCCGGTCACCCGGTACAGCTGGTAGGCCTCGGCCGCGTGCGGGATCTTCAGGTTGGCTGGCGGCGTCGGCGACAGTGACCTGGCCGGGCCGAGCAGCTTGTACAGGCCCTCGTAGTCGGCCGGGGTGAGCGTGACGCCAGCCGGGTTGAGCGGGCCGGTCACCGCGGTGAACAGGCCGCTCGCCTTCAGCTCCGCGGTGGCCTTGGCCACCGGCGCCGGGTCAGCCCAGATCGGCGCTGGGAACTTGAGTATCACGTTGGTCGGGTTCGCCGCCGCCTGCGGGAAGTGCTTGGCCAGCAGCGCGGTGCCCTTCGCCGAGTCGCTGCCGGCCGGCGGCGTGGTGTTGCCGCCGAAGCCTGCCGCGGTGTACCCGAACACCGCGAACGCCAGCCCGCCGAAGAACACCAGGCCGACCACCATGGTGGCAACGGGCCTGGTCACGATCCGCCCGGCGATCCTGCCCCAGGTACCGCCCTGGGCGGCGGTGCCCTGGATGCTCCACGGCAGCAGCTTCGGCTTGCCGAACCAGGCATTGAACAGCGACCGCTTGACCGCCAGCAGCGACAGCCTGATCGACAGCAGCGGCGGCAGCAGCGTGAGCCCGGCCAGCAGGATGACGCCGACCGCGATCGCGAACGGCCAGCCGAGGTCGGAGTAGAAGGAGAAGCTGGCGAGCAGCAGCGTGAGCACGGCGGCGATCACGGTCGCCGCCGACGCGGTGATCGACTCGCCGACCCTGGTCACCGACCAGACGATGGCTTCCTTGGCAACCGGCCGCGGCTGCCGCAGGTCGCGCCAGACGCTGGCGCCCAGGCTGCTGGCGCCAGGGTGGTAGTCGCCGGCCGTCTCGTGCTGCCGCACCCGCAGCTCCTCCCTGACCCTGAAGACCAGGAAGAGGCCGTAGTCGGTGCCGGCTCCGATCACCAGCACGATCAGCAGCAGCTGCGCGATCGGGGATACCTGCAGACCGTGCTTGGCCGCCTCGGCGACCAGCGGCCCGGCGATCGTGACCGACAGCAGCGCCGGCAGCACCGTCGTCAGCGCGAGCGAGAACGACCTGAAGATGAACACAAGCAGCAAGATGACGAAGACCAGGGAGAGCGCCTGGACCTTGTTGCCGGTGTTGCCTGACGCCTTCTGCTGGTCGACCTGGACGGCCAGGTCACCGGCCAGGTGCGCCTGCAGGCCGGCCGGCAGGTGCGTCGCGGCGATCTTGGCACGCAGCCCGTCAACCAGGTTCTTGGCGTAGTTGATGTTGCCGCCGCCGCTGTAGCTGGCGAGCGCGACGAACTGCTGTGCCTGACCGTCAGCCGACCGGCCGGCGTCGATCACCTTGGTGATGCCGGGCGCGGTCGCCAGCTCCGACTGCAGCCGGGTGAGCGCGGCGGTATCCGCCGCGGTCAGCTTGGTCCCGTTCGTGGTCGCGGCGACGACCGGGATCGGCTGCCGGTCCGCGGTGCCGAACGGCGCGGCGAGCACCGCGGCCTTCGAGCTCGGCGCGCTGGCTGGCAGGAACTTCTGGTTGTTGCTCTGGGTCACGCTGCCCAGGCTCGGCAGCTGGGTGGCAGCGGCAACCGCTCCCACGATCCAGATCAGCACCATGAGCCACCGGAAACGCACAGTGAACCGGCCGATTGCCCCGAAAATCGCATCCGCGTGCATGACCAGTGAGTTTACGGGCTGCCAGAACGCGACATGCCGTGCGCCAGCGCGGTTGTGGGCAGGGTCACGCCGCATCCCTCGGCGCCGCGGCGGCGAGCCGGCGGGCCCGAACCCGACCCGGCCTATCTGGCCGTTCCTGACCTGCGCGGGCCCGGTTGTGCATACCCTGCGGAGCAGTGCGACCGCCGGGGCAGGCCCCGGACTCCCCGCATTGCCGGATCGGCGCAGGCCGCCGCCGGCACCGAGAGTTTCGGCAGCTCTGTAACATGCCGGGCGCGGTGCTGGCACCGCAGGTCCGATGCCGGCACACTCATATCGGGGAGATCCGTGTTCGCCCCTTGCGCGGCCGGCCAGCGCAGAAGGGACGCCTATGCAGGAGCTGCGCCTCGTCGCAGTGAGCGAGGACGGCAGTTACGCGATCCTCGCGGTGCCTGGGCGGAGCGGCCGGTTTTCGCTGCCGATCGATGACCGGCTGAGGACCGTGGCCAAAGGCCAGTTCTCCCGGCTCGCGCAGTACGAGATCGAAGTGGAGAATCCGTTGCGACCCAAGGAGATCCAGGACCGCATCCGAGCCGGCCAGACCGCGGACGAGATTGCCGATGCGGCCGGCATCCCGCCGGACCGGATCCGCCGGTTCGAGGGTCCGGTGCTCGCCGAGCGGGAGTACCGGGCGCAGGAGGCGCAGCGGGCAACGGTGAAGGGCCACGGCGACGGTCCTGGCCCGCGGCTCGGCGACATCGTGGCCGAGCGGCTGGCCAGCGCGGGCGCCACGCCGGACAGCACCCGCTGGGACTCGCGCAAGCGCAGCGACGGCAACTGGCAGGTCCAGCTGCAGTTCGCGATCGCCGGCCGGCTGCTGATCGCGGAGTGGGTCTTCGACCCCAGGCGGCGGCACGTCACCCCCGACGACGACCAGGCGGTGCAGCTCTGCCTGCCAGAGGCGGACTGGCCAACC
The DNA here is from genome assembly GCA_030039155.1 of Streptosporangiaceae bacterium. Taxonomy (GTDB): domain Bacteria; phylum Actinomycetota; class Actinomycetes; order Streptosporangiales; family Streptosporangiaceae; genus JOPF074. Next base: position 5,971 of record JASHQL010000107.1, read on the forward strand.
GCCAGGTTCGCCGCCCGCGCGCACGGCACCGCCACCGTGACGCCGATCGGCTCGCGGCTCGGGCAGCACGAGTCAGACCGGCGGGCCGCGGCCGGCCGGCATGCGACCGCGGCACCGCTGACCGGCCCCGCTG
>JASHQL010000014.1 GCA_030039155.1 Streptosporangiaceae bacterium
CGCGAGGGTTCGAGAAGCGTCAGGAAGTAGACCCGGCCTGGCCGCCAGTCCAGACCATGCCGGCAAGAGCGGATGCTGCGAGCCGATGAATATGCACCTGCCTCTTATCGGTGACCCGCGGGTTTTGGTGGATGGTCCATTTGCGCCGATTCACGGCGTCGTCATATCGAGTCGAAAATGGTCGCCCTTTTCATCGAACTCGGCCTGAGTCACGAGGCCCGCTTCAAGCAGCTGCTGCAGCTTCTGGGGCATCCGGTGCTGGACATTGCCGTCTTCCTCGGCGCTTCCAGCGTCCCGCTCCCGGCCACCGCGTCGAGGGCGCTCCCTGCGGTCGCGCCGCATGCGATCGGCTACGCCGAACCTCGACCCGGCACCCGCTCGCCAGGGTTCCGGCGCCTGTCGAGGGTGACGGAGGGGACCAGGACACGACCACGTGACCTGCGCTGTGATGCCACGGCGCAGGACGGACCGCCTCACTTAGCGGAGAAAGTCGAGCGCCGCGGCGCGGAACTCAGCCGACATCAGTGCGCCGCGATGATCACCGGGCACCGGGAGGTATTTCGCGTTCGGAAGGGTCGCTGCCAGCTCGTCGACAGGATCGTCCTCGGTTCCCGAGACGAACAGCGTCGGGACCGTGGGCAGGTCGGCGCCTGCATCGAACGGTTCGGCTGCCAGCGCTTCTATAAGCAGCAGCATCTGATCCCGGTCGAGGTGGGGCTGACAGATCCAGGCCGCGAATTCGGCGAGGTCGGGGTCGGGCGCCTCGGCTTCGCCTTTGGCCACCGCGCGGAGCAGCTCGATGTCCATGCCGGCCAGCGGGTCGGTCGTGCCCAGCCCCTCAAGGACCAGGCGCCCTACCCGGCCAGTGGCAGCCAAGGGCCAGGCCAGCCGTGCGCCGAGCGAATAACCGATCACGTCGGCCTCGTCTTGGCCGGTGCTGTCGATCGCCGCGACCAGGCCCGCAATGATCGCGCTGACCGAGATCGCGTCGCGATCGGCCGCCGGGCACGAGCCATGACCGGGCAGGTCCACAGCGACCGTCCCACGCCCTCGGGCAGCCAACGCCTGCGGCCAGCCCGGCTCGATCCAGTCGATCTGGGCACTACTGGTGAATCCATGGACGAGTAGCACCGGACGCTCGCCCGGGAAGCTGTGGACGGCGAGCCTGAGTTGCGACGTCATAGGTTCTCCGGTTCTGCTACCAACGCGCCCGCAGCTGGCGAGGCTCGTGCATGGGTTGCAGTTGGGGTCGCAGTTCATCGTTATACCACCGCATTCAACCGGGACCGCTCAAGGACGTTGGTCCAGCTTGAACCGATCTGAACGCCCACGATCCGACCTGCTGATGCGGTTGAGTTCGTGCCTCTCGCAGGCCCGAAGCTAGCGTCCCAGAGTGAATCGATCTTGCTAACGCGTTTGCTACAACGGACCTGGACGAGCGTGGACACGGCCGGAACCCGATCATTGTCCACGTACGCCGTGAGCAGGACAAGGACGTAGCGGCAAACTCAAACACTGGACGTTCTGGCCCCGGCCGCCGTGCCTCGCCGTTCGCTCCGCCGTACCGCCGCCGCGCTGTCGGCGGCAATGGCGGATGTTCTGGCTGGGTCCCAGGTCCCTTGGCCGAGTGCTCGTCGGCAGCGTCTGCTTGTCAGGATGCCGGCGGCACGTGTCACCGAGGTGATGAGCTCTTAGTGATGGCTGATGAGCAGCAGGATGAGCACGATCACTGCGGCGCCGAGGACCCCGCCCATGATGAGCACCGCGGCGCTGGTCAGGCCAGCCAGGTGCAGCCGCTTCGCTCGTGCCTCGGCCCGCTTCGCCTGTTCGCGCTCGGCTTTCGCCGGCCTCGGCTTCGTCTCCGGCGGCGGCATGCGCGGCCCGCGCCCTGGGATGCGGGTGAACGGCCGCCACTTCGGCCCGCCGAAGCTCCAGTTCCATGACAGGTTCTTGCGGCTGTCCGGGTCGTCCGGGTCGTCCATCGGCACCTCGCCGGGGTGAGTACCTGCCCTGAGTATGAGCCAGCGCAACTGCCCATCGATCGACGCGCGGCAGCGTGCATTCGGACTTGCTGCCGACCGGGGTCTGGCTGATCTGGCGCCCGATGACGGGCTCAAACTGGCGAGGCCGTAATCGCGGCCGCTACGGCCGGGTGCGCAGGTCCTAGCCTGGCGGGAGCGCCTGCGCCTGCACGCCGGGCCATGGCCGGCTGCGTGTTCGCTGACGAGCGTGGGCGACCGTCATGAACGGTGGGGCGGGATGGTCGAGCGAGCCGGCTGGCCGGTGAGCTAGGTGCTTGATTGCTGTTGCTGGCGGAGTTGTCAGCCGGCCAGCAGCTGGCCGGCGTCGACAGTGAGGACTGTCCCGGTAGCGTAGCGGTTCTGCATCAGATAGAGGTGGGCCAGGGCGATCTGCTCTGGCTCTCCGATGGTGCCGAGAAGCGTGTGCTGTGCCAGGCGGGCGAAGAGGTCCGCACGCTGAGGCTCGGGAACCGAGTCCCACAGCGGCGTGCGGATTGCGCCGGCGCGCACTGCGTTGACGCGCACCGGGGCGAGCTCGGCCGCCAGCCCGCGTACCAGGCCCTCGGCGGCGCCGGCCCCGGCGGCCGCGAGGGCGGCTCCGGGCATCGGCCGCTGCCCGGCCGTGCCTGTCGTCAGGGCGATCGAGCCGCCCGTGCGGATGCGCGGCACCGCGGACCTGATGACTCCCACGGCGCCCCAGAAGCGCACATCGAGCACGGCGCGCGCCTCGGCGGGGCTCATCGCGGTGAGCGGACGCGGCGTGAAGGAGTCCCCGGCGGTGAACACCAGATG
>JASHQL010000108.1 GCA_030039155.1 Streptosporangiaceae bacterium
CAGCACGCCTGGCGCCGGGGCGCGCGCCGCCGCGCTCGGCAGCAGGGCCCTGTCCGGCCTGCGCCGGCACTGGCTGGCCAGCCTGCTCGGCGTCGCGGGGATCGGGCTGCGGGTGGTCGCGCAGATCTCGTATCACCCGGCGCTGCTCTACGTCGACTCGGTCAAGTACCTGTACAACGCCTGGCCGGCCGCCGACCCGCTCGGCTACAACGCGCCGCTTCGCGGCATCCTGGCGATCGGCGGCACGCTCGGCACCGTCGAGCTGGTCCAGCACCTGCTCGGCCTTGCCATGGCCCTCGGCATCTACGTCATCATGCTGCGCCGGGGCGCGCCGCGGTGGATGAGCGCCCTCGCGATCGCGCCGGTCCTGCTCGACGGCTACCAGATCCAGATGGAAACCACGATCATGCCGGACGTCTGGTTCGAGGCACTGATCGTGGCCGGGATCGTGGTGCTGCTGTGGAAGCCGCGGATCACCACCTGGACCTGCATCGCGGCCGGCGTGATCCTCGGCACCTCGGCGACGGTCAGGCAGGTCGGCGAGATCCTGGCGCTGCCCGCCGTGCTGTTCGTGCTGTTCGCCGTGCCCGGCTGGCGGCAGCGGCTCAGCAAGGCCGTCGTGATCGCGGTCGCGTTCGCGGTGCCGATCGTGGCCTACTGCTCGGTCTCCTACCAGGAGACCGGGCACTTCTGGCTGTCACGCAACGGCGAGGAGGCCACCTACGGCCGGGTCGCCGACGCGGTCGACTGCGCGACGCTCAAGCTGCCCAGCTACGAGAGGGCACTCTGCCCGACGAAGAAGGAGCAGGCGTACGGCCCTGACTGGCTGGACCACAACGTGGCATCGCCGCTGCGCACCTACGTCCCGCCGGCCGGCCTGACCAGGGAGGGCGTGGTGGCGAACTTCAGCCACCACGCGCTCAGGCAGCAGCCGCTGCGGATACTCAAGGCGTTCGGCAAGGACGTGCTCAAGCTGTTCGCGCTGACCAGGCACACCGCTCCAGGGGACACGCCGATCTCCCGCTGGCAGTTCCAGTCCAGCTACCCCAAGTACCTGCCGACCATCAACATCGAGGGCCAGCACCAGATCGTGCTCGGGCTGCGGCTGGCCGCGGCCAACGGCCCGCTGCTGTACAAGAAGCTGGACCCGAGCTGGGGCGGCCCGGCCCAGGTGTGGACGCCAGGCGCCAAGTTCCTGCGCAGCTACCAGCTGGACGGCGGCTACACGCCGGGCCCGTTCTTCCTGTTCTGCACGCTGATCGGGCTGATCGGCTCGCTGGCGCTGCTGCGCCGCCGTACCAGCCCGGAACGACGGCAGCTCACGCTGGCCTGCATGCTGTTCTTCGTCAGCGCGGTCTCGGTGCTGCTGATGTCTGACCTGTTCGAGTACAGCTGGCGGTACGAGCTGCCGGCCATCGTCACGCTGCCGCCGGCCGGCCTGCTCGGCCTCGCGGTGCTGGTCAGGTACGGAAAGCGGCGCAGGGCAGAGCGGCTGGCCGCGAACCCGGCGGCCAAGGCCAGGCAGCTCAGCGCCAAGGCGGGCTAGGGCAGGGCCTAGGCAGGCGGCGCCGCCCTGGGCCGGCCAGGGCGCTCCAGCCTGGGCATGGCACGGAACTCATGCTGCTTCGGCTTGGGCGTCGCGTCGGTCTGACCCAGCCAGCCTCTGCGGCGGAACAGGAACACGAGCCCGACCACGGCGAGCGCCTCGGTGCCGAGGCCGAGCAGCAGGAACGTGCCGAGCGCGCCGAGCCTGGTGACCATCCAGCCGAAGTTCTGGCCGAAGAAGCCGGTCAGGAACGACAGCGGCAGGAACACCGTGGCGATGATCGTGAGCTGCTTCATCACCTCGTTCAGCCGGTTGGAGACCATCGACAGGTACGCGTCCATGGCACCGCTCAGCAGGTCCCGGTAGCTGTCCACCAGGTCACTGATCCTGATCAGGTGGTCATACAGGTCGCGCAGGTACGGCTCGCCCTGCGCGTCCATGCCGGGCAGTTCCACCATGCCAGACACCAGCGACGCCACCGCGTCCCTGGCCGGGGTGACCAGCTTGCGCACGCTGACCAGCCAGCGCTGCATGTCAAACAGCTGGGCGAGCTGATCTTCGGTCGGCTTGGCGAAGATCTGCTCTTGCAGGCCGTCGATCCGGTCGTCGAAGTCGGACAGCGCGGGGAAGTAGCTGTCGGTGAGCGTCGCGATCATGTGATGCAGCACGATCAGCCGGATCGGCCTGTCCGGCGGAAACGCCGCGATCATCTTGCCCAGGTTCGCCCGAAACTGGTCGAGCAACCCGCAGCGATCCTTGTGCACGCTGATCACGAACTGCTTGGAGTAGAACAGGTGCACCTCGACCGGTGCCGGGTCCGTCCCCTCCACGCCGTAGGCGACCATGTACACCACGTCGCCGAAGCCCTCGACCTTCGGCCGCTGGCCGAATTCGGCCACGTCCTCGATGGCGACGGGGTGGATGCCGAATACTTCGCGCAGCAGCGCCAGGTTCTCTTCGCCGGTGTCGTGCAGGTCAAGCCAGGTCAGCTTGTCGTCGTGCAGCGCCGCCTCGACCGCGTCGCGGTCAGCCGGAACGGACGAGCCGTCCGGTTCTACCAGGTAACCGTCCACCGGCCTAGTCTGCCAACCCGCGCGGGTACGGGGGTCACCCCCCTGGCAATAGCGGCCGGTGAACAGCCCGTATCCTGGGCAGCGGCCGTCAGGCGGCCCTTGAGCCCCTGCCGATCGCGGCGGCCCTGTGCACCAGCATGTCGGTGACGTTACCGACGGTGGCGCTCAGTCCGGCCCTGTCCCGCTCCGACACGGCGCGCTTCATCGCCACCTCGGCGAAGCCCATGGCCTCGCCGAGCAGCCTGCGCGCCTCGGGTGACCGCCTGATCGCATCGGCCGACTCGCGCAGCCGCTGCAAGCCGTCCTTGCCGTCCTGGCAGCCGGCCAGGTAACCAGCGATGAAGCCAACCAGCGTTTCCATCGTCTTGCTGCCTTTCTCGTGGTCAGCGAGCGTGACCGGATGGCCAGGCGCTACATGTCGCGCAGTTCCAGGTACCGCTTGATGTCGGGCACCGATTGCACGATGACTGCCAGCACGGCTGCGAGCAGCGCTGCCTTAATCAACTTGCCGATCATTGGTTCCTCCCTGCGGAAGTGGTGATGCCGGTTCTGATCCGACTGGCTCTATCTCGTCTGGCCCGAAGTACAGGAACCTGCCGTGGCTTTGCTGCAGGTCCGCCACCGGGTCGTCGGCCGGGGTCACCGCCACGTGCACCTGGCCGTCCACGTCGTACAGCACTGCCTGCACGACCGCCTCGCGGCCGGCCAGGAACAGGTCCTGCGCGTCGGCCCGCCTGGCACCTGGCCGCATCAGTACACGTGAGCCTGCCGCGACCCGCGTCCCGTTCACCATGACGTGGTCGGTCTCCGGCGAGACCGAAGCATCGGCGCCCGGATCCCACCACGGGACGGCTGGCCGGTCGGTGATCTGCGGCGGCGGCCACTCCGCGACCAGTTCATCAGCCGGAGCGACGGCCGGCGGAGCCCCGCCGGCCGGGTGCGGTATCGGCTGCGCGGGGCCAGCGCGCAGGTACCTGATCGCGCCGTGCAGCCGGTCGAGCAGCTCCGGCGGCATGTCGTCGAGCCGGTCCATCAGGTCGGCCGCCCGCGCGTCGGTGGCCCGCGCCTGCCGCTTCTCCGCATCGGTCAGCGCGAGCGTGCGCAGCGTGAGGATCTCGTCGATCTCGGTGGCGTCGAACAGGTCACCGGCGGACTCGGCGGCGATCTCCGGATGGTCGTACAAGATCACCGGCGAGGAGAACATCAGGTCCTCGCAGTCGGCTGGCCCAGCCAGCACCGGCCAGGTGCGGACGTTCTGGCAGTTGGCCACCTCGGCCGCCGCCCACTCCGGCGGGTCGGTCATGGACAGGAACCTGCCGCCTGGCACGCCGATGAGCACGTGCGCCGCGATCAGCGCATGCCGCAGTCCGTCTTCGCGTGCCCGCAGCTCGTCCGGCGGCGTGGTGGTGTTCGCCACCTGCACCCGCAGCCGCAGCGCCTGGTAGGGCCCGCCGACCCTGGCCGCGGCGAGCCTGATCGCGCCGTCGAGCCCGGTCCACGACCTGACCAGCCGCCCGGCAGGCCGGCCGTGGCTGTCGGCCACGTCCTCGGCCGCCTCGCCAGGGCCGAGGTGGAATTCCAGGTCCCTGTCTTGCGCCAGCAGCTCGCCGGCCACCACGGTGACCCGCTGCTCGCGCTCGGCCGCCTCGTCCCAGGCGCTGTACTCGGCGCCGTCGACGTACAGCGTGCCGACGTCATGCAGCTCGCCGTTCTCCGGCGAGACCGCCTGCACGATCCGGTGCTGCAGCTGCAGGAACCTGACCAGTACCCGGACCTCGGCCGAGTCGGGGCACTCGAGCAGGCACTCGGTCTGGCTGGAACTCGGCTCGGTGGCGTCGATGCTGGCGTAGCCGGGCGGCATCAGCACCCCGAACTGGAACCTGACCTGGTTCTTCTGCGCCGACTTGTGGTACGGGTACAGCAGGTAGCCCTCGTACAGGATGGCGTCAGCCACCCGCCTGGCGTGGTCGAGGTGCGCCGCGTTGAGCCTCATGGCTGCGGCTCTGCCCGGTCGGATGACTCAGCCAGCAACGCCAGGATGGTGGCCTCCCAGGTCGGCAGCGCGCGTGCGTTCTTGTACCGCTGCAGCTCGTCCATGGTCAGCAGGCTGACCCGCAGCCAGGCGCTGTTCGGGAAGTGCGCGTCGATGGCCTCGCGCCACAGGCTCACCGGCAGCCGGTATGCGGTCTCCTTGCTCCACGGCACCTGCTGCACAGAAAGCCTGCCGTCTGCGGTGCTGAAGATCGTGCCGCTGAACAGCAGCAGCAGCGGCACCTCGCCGCCCTCGAGGCCGGCGAAGTACCGGGTCGACCCGATCTCCATGTCGTAGCTCAGCGGCACCGGCAGGTCGATGTCGGTGCTGCCGGTGAAGCCGGGCACCATCATCGCCAGGTTGGCGAACTGGATGGGCTTGAGCGTGTCGGCCCACCGCTGGGTGTCGCCGAACAGGTCGTTCAGCCGCGCCGCCTCGGCGTCTGAGTACCGGCGCCTGGCAGGCTCGATCCTGATCTGGCAGCGCAGCGCGATCGCCTCGACCCGCTGGCCTGAGGTCTCGCTGATCCGCAGCGACAGCGACATGGCCGGCGTGACCGCGTACTTGTCCGGCTTGGCGCCGGTGCAGTCGAAGACCAGCTCGGCCATGTCACGCCTCCTGGCCGATAGGCTCGAATGCCCTGGCCCTTGACCTGACGCTGGCCAGGAACGCCGCGATGCTGGCCCTGGCCTCCTCGCCGCCGTCGAAGCCGCGCCAGTGCAGCCGCATCCGGCCGGCCAGCTCGTAGCAGACGTCGATCGGCACCAGGAAGTACTCGACCTGGTCCGCCGACTTGGTCAGCAGCACCGCTTCCACGTCTGGCTCTGCCGCGGTCAGCATCGGATGCTCGGCCGCCAGCCGCTGCCAGGCCCGCAGGTCAAGCTGGCACTCGGTGGCGCCCGCCGGGCTTGGGTAGAACCCGGTCAGCTCGCCGGTTGCTGTGCTGCCCCGGGGAGACGACCCCCCCGGATCCCCCCGCGTGCTTCGCAGGAAGAACGCAAGCCCGACCGGGATCTGCAGCTCGTCCCACTCGGCGGCGGTGAGCGCGCCGACGTCTTCGAAGCAATACCGGTCGGGCACCGCCTTGTACCTGCCGCCACGACCGGCGTTAGGCTGCGTAAACAGCAGGTAGCAGGCCCGGCAGGCGCAGATCAGCGAGGCGCCTTCCAGGTCCGCGACGTGCCCGTGCTCGTCCGGCACCTGGGCGCCGCAGAACTCGCAGTGCTCCGCCTCGGCCGCCGCCGGCTGGGCCGACGACGACAGCCGGCTGGCCAGCGCCGCAGGCAGCTCGCCAGGCAGCACCGACCCCGCAGGCTTGACCTGCGCAGCCGGCTGACCGGCGCCGCCCGGCGGCTTGACGAACCGCCCGAGCCCCGTCTTGCTCGTCATGATCGCACCGTCTCGCTCACCGCTACCCGTACGCCCTGACTGTCGGTGAGCAGCGGCAGCGGGTCAAGGTGCAGGCCGGGATCGGCGAGTCCCTTGCCTGCCAGCCGCACGTTGTAGCCGGCCCCGCAGCCCGCGCAGGTCAGCTCCTCGCGGTCTAGCGTGCCGTCGGCCAGCGACGAGCCGCAGCTCGCGCACCGGTCCAGGTAGGCGTACAGCGTGCCGCGGACCGAGCAGAGCAGCACCGCGGTGCCCGCGGCGTCGGCCACCACCGGCCGCGAGCTTGGCGGGCCGAGCTGCGGCAGCGTCACCCAGTTGGCGCCGTCCTGAGCGTCGGCAACAAGCGAGTCAGGGCGCTTGCCGATCTGCAGCAGCTTCGGGCCAGGCGCAGCGGTCATGCCCTCGACCACCACCGAGCTGACCTCGGGAGCCGCGTCGAGCACCGCGTCCTCGATGGCCAGCTGCACGGTCACGGTGGACGACGGGCAGCCGTGGCAGCTTCCTTCGAGCCTGAGCCTGGCGGCGCCGTCGGTCACGCCCAGGTACTCGACCCCGCCGGCGTGCGAGCCGAGGTAAGGCCTGACCCGGTCGAGCGCGCGCTGGATCCGCGCGTCCACATCGAGCGGGTGCAGCCCGTGCAGCAAGAGCAGGCTCTCGACCAGCGGGTCCTCCACCAGCTTGGCAAGGATGGACTGGCCGGCCGGTCCTTCGTTCCCAACCAAATCGATAATCTGCGCAAGCGCGTCGCCGTACAGGTTGACCAGCAGCCCGACGAGTTCCTCCGCCGCCGGTGCGGCTGGGCTGGCGCTGAGCGATCCGAGCAGCTCTTCAACTCGCGCGTTTACCTGCTGCACCCCGGTCATACGCCTCGCCTCGCCTCTGCCGGGCGCACCCGGGTTGGATCTGGACTGGCCCGGGTCCGGGTCCGGAGACCCGGACCAGTCCAGGACTATCAGGTTGACAGGATCGCCGCCATCGGCGAGTGCACCTTGTCGAGCACCTTGCCGTTGCCCAGGTACATGTGCACGCCGCAGGGCAGGCAGGGGTCGAAGCTGCGCACCGCGCGCATGATGTCGATGCCCTTGAACCGGTCCGGCGGGTTCTCCTCGAAGATCGGCGTGTTCTGCACCGCGTCCTCGTACGGGCCGGGGGTTCCGTAGACGTCGCGCACGCTGGCGTTCCACGGGGTCGGCGGGTACGGGTGGTAATTGGCGATCTTGCCCTTGCGGATCACCATGTGGTGCGACAGCACGCCGCGCACCGCCTCGGTGAAGCCGCAGCTGTTCGCCTCGTCGGGCACCGTGAACGACTCCCAGGTCTTGGTGTGCCCGGCCCGCAGCTCGGCCAGCGCCTTCTCCATGAAGTGCAGCGCGCAGCCGGCCGCGTAGGCCTGGAAGTAGGTGCGCGCCCGGTCCCGCTCGATCGCGTTCGACAGCGGCGCGCCGTTCTTATCGGTGGGGATCTTCCACTCGAAGGTCACCTCCGGCTTGGTGACGGTGCGCGGCAGGTTGATCTGCACGCTGTTGCCGGTGGCCTTGACGTAGCCGAAGTCGACGAGGCCGCCCTGCGCGGTCGCCCACAGCCTGGCGATCGGCCCGCCGCCGGTGTCCGCGGCCAGGTGGTCGGTGCCGTCGAACCAGCGCGGCGACATCACCCAGCTGTACTTGCCGCCGAAGTCGCGCTTGGCCGGCCGCGGGATCGTGTGCTGGTTCCACGGGTGCCTGCGGTCCACCGGGTTGCCGAGCGGGTCGCGGGTGACGAACATCTCCTGGTCCTCCCAGTCCTCGTAATACGAGGAGCCGAGCAGGATCCTGATGCCCAGGTTGATCTCCACCAGGTCGTTGGTGAGCAGCTGGCCGTCCCTGATCACGCCGGGGCTGACGAACATCTTGCGGCCCCAGTTGGTCATGTGGTCGTACCGGAAGTCGCAGTGCTCAGGATCGTTCAGGCTGCCCCAGCAGACCATGTCGGCGCGCCGCCTGCCGACCTCCTCGTAACCGGGCATCGCCTCGTAGAAGAAGTCGAAAAGATCATCATGCATGGGAACGACGCGCTTCATGAACTCCACGTAGCGCATCAGCCTGGTCAGGTAGTCGGTGAACAGCTGCACCGTGGCCACCGTGCCGACTCCGCCCGGGTACAGCGTGGACGGGTGCACGTGGCGGCCTTCCATCAGGCAGAACATCTCGCGCGTGCTCCTGCTGACCTGCAGGGCCTCGCGGTAGAACTCGCCTTCGAGCGGGTTGAGCGAGCGCATGATGTCGCCGAT
>JASHQL010000015.1 GCA_030039155.1 Streptosporangiaceae bacterium
GGCAGCGGGCCCGGCGGCGACAGGGGCGGCGGCGACAGGGGCGGCGGCGACAGGGGCGGCGGCGGGCGCGGCGGCGACAGGCAGCCAAGGGGGCGCAGCAATGGCGGCTGACCTGCGGGCCAGGCTCGGCCAGACCGAGCTGCCCAACCCCATCCTGACCGCCTCCGGCTGCGCGAGCGCGGGCCGTGAGCTGGCCCAGTTCATGGACGTGTCCAAGATTGGCGCGGTGGTGACGAAGTCGGTGATGCAGGCGCCGCGGGCCGGCCGCCCGACCCCGCGGATGGCCGAGACGCCGAGCGGCATGCTGAACTCGATCGGCCTGCAGGGCCCTGGCATCGACGCGTTCCTGCAGCGCGACCTGCCCTGGCTGCTGTCGCGCGGGGCGCGGCCGGTGGTGTCGATCGCCGGCAGTACGGTCGGGGAGTTCGCCGAGCTGGCCGCCAGGCTGTCTGACTCGGCCGGGGTGACCGCGATCGAGGTCAACATTTCCTGCCCGAACGTGGAGCACCGCGGCCAGGTGTTCGCCTGCGACCCGGCGGCGTCGGCCGCGGTAATCGAGGCGGTGCGCGAGCAGGCCAGGGCCGACATCCCGGTGTTCGCCAAGCTGTCGCCAGACGTCACCGACATCGTGGCGATCGCGCGATCCTGCGTCTCGGCCGGCGCGGACGGGCTGTCCCTGATCAACACGCTGCTCGGCATGGTCATCGACACCGACACCATGCGGCCCAAGCTGGCCGGGCTGACCGGCGGGCTGTCCGGCCCGGCGATCAGGCCGATCGCGGTCCGGTGCATCTGGCAGGTGCGGGAGGCACTGCCCGGCGTGCCGATCATCGGCATGGGCGGGGTCAAGACGGGCAAGGATGCACTTGAGCTGATCCTGGCCGGCGCCTCGATGGTAAGCGTGGGCACGTCGATCTTCCATGACCCGCACGCCTGCACCAGGATCTTGCGCGAACTCGACGACGAGCTGACCAGCCGCGGCATCGAGCGGCTCGACGAGGTCGTCGGCCTGGCGCACGAATCTCGCGGTGCCGTGATCGGCGGGCAGCGCGGCGCACGGCCGCTCAGCGGCGCAGCCAGCACGAGGAGGAGACAGTGAACGGGCAGGCACCGATCGCGGTAGCACTTGACGCGCCGAACCTGGAGACGGCGGCGCGCTGGGCTGGGCTGGTCACGCCGCACGTCAGCACCGTGAAGGTGGGCCTCGAGCTGTACCTGCGGTACGGCCCTGAGGCGGTCGCGTCGGTGCGCGGCGCCAGCGGCGTCAGGGTGTTCCTCGACCTGAAGCTGCACGACATCCCGGCTACCGTGGCCGGCGCCGCCGGCGCGGTGGCCAGGCTGCGGCCGGAACTGCTCACCGTGCACGCGGCCGCCGGGCCGGCCGCGATCAGGGCGGCCGTGGACGCCGCGCCCGGCACCACCATCCTGGGCGTCACCGTGCTGACCTCGCTCGGCGAGGACGACCTGGATGACATCGGGATGGCCGGGCCGGTGCGCGATGCGGTGCGGCGGCTCGCGGTGCTCGCGGTGGCCGCCGGGGCCGGCGGGCTGGTTTGCTCGCCGCGCGAGGTCGCCGCCGTGCGCGCCGAGGTGGGACCCGACATCCTGCTGATCACCCCTGGGGTCCGGCCGGCGGGCTCGGACGCCAACGACCAGGCCAGGGTGGCGACCCCCGAGGAGGCCCTGCAGGCGGGCGCCGACCTGCTGGTGATCGGCCGGCCGATCACCGGGGCCGCCGATCCAGGCGCGGCGGCTGCCACGGTCGCGGCGTCGCTCCGCCGGGCGGACGCGGTCCGGCGGTGAGGCGGTCTTCCAAATGGCCGCATTCATGATCTGGAAGACTTCGCCGGGTCATACGGCGCACAACTCTTCGAGATCATGGAGTTCCGCGTCGGCCCAAGGCGCTGGCCTGGGATGTGGGATTTCACCGCGGGCTTGGTAGCCGCTGAAACGGCGTGTCGCGCCGTTCTGTGGCTACAGCCCGTGGCCCTTCCAATACGTTATGTCATATTGGATAATTTGTAGCGCCGCAAACGGGGGTTCGCGTTGCCCTGACGGGCTGGACTCGCTAGTTTCCCCTCGCGGAGCGACTTTTTCGATACGAAACCCGAGGTGACCTCGCGTGGCTCTTCCTCCACTTACTCCCGAACAGCGGGCCGCGGCGCTTGAGAAGGCAGCCCAGGCACGCAAGGACCGTGCCGAAGTCAAGAACAAGCTCAAGCACGCCACCATGACCCTGCCGCAGGTGCTCAAGGAAGGCCAGACCGACGACGTCATCGGTAAGATGAAGGTGTCGGCGCTGCTTGAGGCGATGCCGGGCGTCGGCAAGGTCCGCGCCAAGCAGATCATGGAGCGCCTCGGCATCGCAGAGTCACGGCGGGTGCGCGGCCTCGGCGCCAACCAGCGGACGGCGCTTGAGAGCGAATTCAGCAGCGAGATCTGACCGGCCAAGCAGTCAGCCAGGGATGGGGGCGGGGGGAGACGTCCATAGCCAGACCACAGGCCGGGCCCGGCTACGTCCGTGGCGCCCCTGTCCCTGCGCGGCTGACCGTGCTGTCCGGGCCGTCCGGTGTCGGCAAGAGCACCGTGGTGGCCCGGATGCGCGAGACCTGCCCGCTGATCTGGCAGTCGGTCTCGGTCACCACGCGCTCGCCCCGGCCAGGCGAGGCTGAGGGCCGGGAGTACTACTTCGTCGGCGACAGCGAGTTCGACGCGATGGTCGCGGCGGGCGAGCTGCTCGAATGGGCGCAGTTCGCCGGAAACAGGTACGGAACGCCGCGGGCACCGGTGCTTGACCGGCTCGCGGCCGGTACCCCGGCGTTGCTCGAGATCGACGTCGCCGGTGCCAGGCAGGTGCGCGCCGCGGTGCCGGGAGCGCTGCTGATCTTCCTGGCCCCGCCGTCCTGGGACGAGCTGGTCCGCAGGCTTTCTGGCCGCCGCACCGAGCCGCCAGAGCTGGTCGAGCGCAGGCTCGAGGCGGCCAGGCTGGAGCTGGCTGCAGACAGTGAGTTCGATATCACGCTGGTGAACACATCCGTCGAGGAGGTCTGCGGCCAACTGGTAGCCTTGATAATGGCTCAGCAAGCCAAGGACCGAGATTCAGACCTGGAAGGCATACGGTGGCAGGGACTCCGGCCGTAGAAGGCATCATCAACCCGCCGATCGACGATCTGCTGCAGGTCGTGGACAGCAAGTACGGCCTCGTGATCATGGCGTCGAAGCGGGCGAGGCAGATCAACGCCTATTACGCCCAGCTCGGCGAGGGCCTGCTCGAGTTCGTCGGCCCGCTGGTGGAGACCAGGGTCCAGGAGAAGCCGCTGTCGATCGCGTTGCGCGAGATCAGCGAGCGGCTGCTGACCGCTGAGGCCCCGGAGGCCTGACCGCCCGCTCGGGCAAGAAAGCACAGCCGTGCCCCGTGCCAGCAGTGCTCGTTCCCAGGGGGACGACCCCCAAGGGTCCCGCCGCGTTGTGCTTGGCGTCGCCGCGGGCATCGCGGCCTACAAGGCGTGCGAGCTGCTCAGGCTGCTGACTGAGGCCGGGCATCAGGTCCGGGTAGTGCCGACCGCCGATGCGCTGCGCTTCGTCGGCGAGGCCACCTGGGCTGCGCTGTCCGGCCAGCCGGTCACCAGCAGCGCGTGGGCGGAGGTGCACGAGGTCCCGCACGTCAAGCTCGGCAAGCAGGCAGACCTGGTGATCGTCGCGCCCGCTACCGCCGACCTGCTGGCCCGGGCCGCCGCCGGGCGCGCCGACGACCTGCTCACCGCCGTGCTGCTGACCGCGCGCTGCCCGGTGCTGTTCGCACCCGCGATGCACACCGAGATGTGGGAACATCCGGCTACCCAAGCCAACGTCGGCACCTTGCGGGAGCGTGGCTGCCTGGTCGTGCAGCCCGCGGCTGGCCGGCTGACCGGCGCCGACACCGGACCAGGGCGACTGCCTGAGCCCGCCGAGCTGTTTGCCATCGCCGGACGGGTGCTGGCCAGGGGAGCGCGCGGGCTGGCGCCCGACCTGACCGGCCGCCGGGTCGTGGTGTCGGCCGGCGGCACCAGGGAGGAGCTCGACCCGGTCAGGTTCATCGGCAACTGGTCCTCCGGCCGCCAGGGCTACGCGCTGGCCGGCACGGCCGCCAGTCGCGGCGCGGAGGTGACGCTGGTCGCGGCCAACACCCAGCTGCCCGACCCGGCCGGGGCGCAGGTCGTCAGGGTGCGGTCGGCAGAGCAGCTGCGCACCGCGGTGCTGCAGGCCGCCGAGGCCGCCGACGCGGTGGTGATGGCCGCCGCGGTTGCCGACTACCGGCCGGCCAGCAGGAGCGCCAGCAAGATCAAGAAGACCGGCGCCGCGCCCGAGCCGATTGCGCTCACCGAGAACCGCGACATCATCCGCGACCTGGTGGCCGCGCGGACCGGCGGCAGGCCGCTGGTCGTCGGGTTTGCCGCGGAGACCGACGACGTGCTGGCAAACGGCCGGGCGAAGCTGGCCAGGAAGGGCTGCGACCTGCTGGTGGTGAACCAGGTTGGCGACGGCCTGGCGTTCGGCACCGCGGACAACGAAGCGGTCGTGCTCGGCGCCGACGGAACCGAGGTCAAGGTCCCGCTCGGCCCCAAGGAGGAGCTGGCCGACGTCATCTGGGACCAGGTGGCAGAACGCCTTGCGGTGCTGGACCTGGCGGGCGACGCCGCCAAGGGCCGTGCCGCGGCGCCGGTCAGCCGGGACGACCGCTCGGACCCCATGGCCCAGCCCTGACGAGCGAGTTTTCGGTAGGTCCGCATCACATCGCCCGGCATCGCGCCGTTACACTGCGGCGAGCAGACCGCGGCGTCAGTGCCGAGAATCAAGCGCCTGGAATAGAAGCGGGGACCAAGTGGCTCGTCGTCTCTTCACCTCTGAGTCCGTGACCGAGGGACATCCGGACAAGATGGCTGACCAGATCAGCGACGCGATCCTGGACGCGATGCTCAAGGGCGACCATCGGAGCCGGGTGGCGGTGGAGACGCTGATCACCACCGGCCTGGTGCACGTGGCCGGCGAGGTGACCACAGATACCTATGTCGACATTCCAGGGATCATCAGGGAGAAGATCCTGGAGATCGGCTACGACTCGTCGGCCAAGGGCTTCGATGGCGCATCCTGCGGCGTCCAGGTGTCGATCGGCTCGCAGTCGCCCGACATCGCACAGGGCGTCAGGGAGGCGTACGAGCACCGGGAGGGCGAGGGCACCGACGAGCTTGACCGGCAGGGCGCAGGCGACCAGGGGCTGATGTTCGGCTATGCCTGCCGTGACACGCCCGAGCTGATGCCGCTGCCGATCATGCTCGCGCACCGGCTGGCCCGCAGGCTCGCCGAGGTCAGGCGGAACGGGTCGGTGCCCTACATCAGGCCGGACGGCAAGACCCAGGTCACCATCGAGTACTCGGGCGATGAGCCGGTGCGGCTCGACACCGTGGTGGTGTCCACCCAGCACGCGCCCGCGATCGACCTGCGCGAACTGCTCGAGCCTGACATCCGCGAGCACGTCGTCGAGCCGGTGGTCGCTGGCCTGTCCCTGGACACGGCCGGCTACCGGCTGCTGGTGAACCCGACTGGCCGGTTCGAGATCGGCGGGCCGATGGGCGACGCCGGGCTGACCGGGCGCAAGATCATCATTGACACGTACGGCGGAATGGCCAGGCACGGCGGCGGCGCGTTCTCCGGCAAGGACCCGTCCAAGGTCGACCGGAGCGCCGCGTACGCGATGCGCTGGGTGGCCAAGAACGTGGTGGCCGCCGGGCTTGCGGACCGGTGCGAGGCCCAGGTCGCCTACGCGATCGGCAAGGCCAAGCCGGTCGGCCTGTTCGTCGAGTGCTTCGGCACCGAGCAGGTGCCGGTGCAGCGGATCCAGGACGCGGTGCTGAGCGTGTTCGACCTGCGCCCGGCGGCCATCATCAGGGACCTGGACCTGCTCAGGCCGATCTACTCGCAGACCGCCGCCTACGGCCACTTCGGGCGGGAGGAGCCTGACTTCTCCTGGGAGCGGACCGACCGGGCCGGGACACTCAAATCAGCAGCCGGCGGATGACAGAGGGTAAGATTTTTGGTCCCTTTACGTCGGTCTTCGGCACATTCGGCGCTAGTCTCCTCAGTCATGTCGTCCTCCACGGAGCGGCCTGAGAGCCCCGGCCGGGCGCCGGACAGCCGCGACGGCACGGCTACTGGTCAGGAGCCTGAACCAGATCCGTGGTTCGCGCCTGCCAACGGCGCGGCGGCCGCTGGCCTGACCGCTGCGGACGTGGCCGGGTCCGAGCCGGATCAGGCGGTGGCCGGTGCCGGTGAGCTGCCGGCGGACCAGTGGTTCCTGCGCACCGGCCGGGCCGGGCTGCTGCCGGAGTCCATGACCGAGGAGGAGCCAGAGCCTGGCACCGGCAGCATGCCGAGGATCGTGGTGCCGTCGAACGGCGCGCCGCCGTGGGCCGGCGAGCCTGCGGTGACCGATGATGGCAGGCCGCCGCCGTGGGAGTCAGGGCCGTGGGGTGCCGACAGCACCGGCCGTGGGCCCGGCCGGTACGGTGGCCAGGCCGCCGGCCTGGCGGCGGCTGGCCTGGGAGCCGGAAGCACGGCCGGTGCAGGCGGCTCGCCGGTCTTGCGGCTACCTGGCGGCCTGCGGCTCAGCGGCCGGGCGAGCTGGATCCTGGCCGGCGTGCTGACCACCGTGGCGGTCATCGTGATCCTGATCGTGACCGTTGGCGGCGGCTCGCCGGCCGATCCCGGCTGCACCGCCTGGCAGGCATCGGGGCGAGCCAGCTATGCGGCCGTGCAAGCCGACCTGGCCAGCCATGCTCCGGCAAGCGCGCTCGCGGCCAGGCTCAGGGTCGCGATCAGGCAGGTCAACCTGGCGGCCGCACAGGCGCGGCAGGCGACCGTGCAGGCCGACCTGGCCACGCTCACCAGTGACATGCAGACCGCGCTTACCGACGTGACCCGCAGCCCGTTGCCCGCGCAGGTGCTGCAGAGCATGCGCAGGGACGCGGCCGCGGCGGTGGCTGCCTGCCGGTCCTGAGCCGAGCCAGGACCCGCGGCGCGGCGGGCTGGCAGCCTGCCGGCTCTGGTAGGACAGGAGCGTGTCGAGTGCAGTGCGTGCTGGCGCCAAGGCTGCGCCGCGGCCGGCCGCGACGCTGCCGGTCGCGCGGGTTGCGGTGGACATCTCGCTGCCGCACCTTGACCGACCGTTCGAGTACCTGATCCCTGAGCCGCTCGGTGACCTGGCCGAGCCGGGCTGCCGGGTGCGGGTCAGGTTCGCCGGCCGGCTGACCGGCGGGTACCTGCTTGGCCGCGCCGCCGACAGCGAGCACCAGGGCAAGCTCGGCTACCTGCAGCGGGTGGTCTCGGCCGAGCCGGTGCTGACACCCGAGATCGCGGGCCTGGCCAGGGCCGTCGCCGACAGGTATGGCGGCACGCTCGCCGACGTGCTGCGGCTTGCGATCCCGCCGAGGCACGCGGCAGTCGAGGCAGAACCGGTCAGCACGCCGCTGGCCAACGGCCAGGGGGCCGACCGCCAGGGGGCTGACCGCCAGGGGGCCGAGGGCCGGGCGGCGGAGGGCCGGGCGGGCGATGAGCACGCCGGGCCAGGGCCGTGGGCCAGCTACGCCGACGGCCCGAGCTTCCTGGCCGCGCTCGCCGACGGCCGCTCACCGCGCGCGATCTGGTCGGCGTTGGCTGGCCCGCGGTGGCCGGCCGAGATAGCCGGCGCGACCGCGGCGGTGCGCGCGTCCGGGCGCGGCGCCGTCGTCGTGGTGCCTGACGCCAGGGACCTGAACCGGGTCGAGGCTGCGCTGGCCGCGCGGTTCCCCAGGCCGGATTACGTCACGCTGGCGGCCGGACTCGGGCCTGCCGAGCGGTACCGGCGCTGGCTCAGGGTGGCCAGGGGCGAGGTCAAGATCGTGGCCGGCCCGCGTTCTGCCATGTTCGCGCCGGTCGCCGACCTCGGCCTGGTCGTGATCTGGGACGACGGTGACGACCTGCACGCCGAGCCGCGCGCGCCGTATCCGCACGCACGCGAGGTGCTCGCGCTACGGGCGCACCTGGCTGGCGCCGCGGCCCTGATCGGCGGCTTCGCCAGGACCGCCGAGGCGGAGCAGCTGCTGGCCAGGAGCTGGGCCAGGCCGCTGGCGGCCGAGCGGCTGACGGTCAGGGCACACGCCCCGCAGGTGATCGCCGCTGGCGACGACGCCGAACTGGCACACGACGAGGCTGCCAGGTCAGCGCGGCTGCCCAGCCTCGCGCTCAGGACCGTGCGTGCTGCGCTGCAGCACGGGCCGGTGCTGTTCCAGGTGCCGCGGGCCGGCTACCTGGCCGCGGTTGGCTGCGACGCGTGCCGGGCGCAGGCCCGCTGCGGCAACTGCGGCGGGCCAGCCTGGCTGGCAGCTCCGCAGGCGCCGCTGACCTGCAGGTGGTGCGGCGCCGAGGTCAGCAAGCTGTGCGCGAGCTGCGGCTACCAGGGGCTGCGGGCGGTGGCGACCGGAGCGCAGCGAACGGCAGAGGAGCTTGGCCGCGCGTTTCCCGCCGTGCCGGTCAGGTCGTCAGGCGGCAGCCGGGTGCTTGCCCAGGTGCCTGGCTCGCCGGCCGTGGTGGTCGCGACGCCTGGCGCGGAGCCGGTGGCCGATGGCGGTTACGCCGCCGGGATCCTGCTCGACGGTGCCGCGCTGCTCGGCCGGGCCAGCCTGCGTGCCGCGGAGGAGGCGCTGCGCCGCTGGATGAACGCGGCGGCGCTGGTCAGGCCGGGGCCGGACGGCGGCAGCGTGGTCGTGGTCGCGGAGGCCGGCCTGCGGGCGGTACAGGCCCTGGTGCGCTGGGATCCGGCCACGTTCGCGCGGCGCGAACTCGCCGAGCGAGCCGAGCTCCGCTTCCCGCCCGTGGCCAGGATGGCGTCGCTGACCGGCGCCGCGTCCGCCGTCAAGTCGCTGCTCGAGGTGACCGAGCTGCCCGCCGGCGCCGAGCTGTTCGGCCCGGTGCCGGCCACTGGCCCGGATGGCGCGACCGCTGCGCAGCCAGGCCAGGAGCCTGTGCTGCAGTACCTGGTCCGGGCGCCGCGGTCGGCGGGATCGGCGCTGGCGCTGGCACTTCGGGCAGGCCAGGCGGTCAGGAGCGCACGCAAGGAACCTGGCACCGTGCGGGTCCAGCTCGACCCGGCTGAGCCCGTCTGAGCTGCGGCCGGCCCGGGCCGGCTGGCGGGCTGACCCGCTGGCGGCGCGCCGTCGATCTGACTACGGACCGCTCAGGCCGTAGGGTGCTTGGGTGACGAACTCTCGTGGCGAGGCCGGCGACCGGTCTGGCGCTACGCCGAGTACCGGTGCGCAGCCCGACCAGCGGCCGGGCGGCCAGCACCGTGCCGAGGGGACGGCACCCCTGGATCCCGGCCGCATTCCGGGCGGGCAAGACGGCACGAGCCGGCCGCGGCTGCCGCCGGTGCGGCTGGCCCCGCGGGAGGAACTCGCCGCCGCCGCGAGGGTAGCGCCGTTGCTGCGCGCGGCCGGCACGCTCAGCCGGTGGGCCGCTGAGCACAATGCCGAATACCGGGCGAACCGCGACGTGAGCGATGTTACGGACGCCGCGCTGCCGGATCTGAGCCCGGCCGCGGCGCGCGCCGCGAGCGAAGCCGTCGAGCTGACGATCGAGGAAATCAGCGCCGCCTGGCGGGTCGTGCAGTCGTCATGGCCGGCACACGCGGCCGGGCCCAAGCCGGTCGACCAGGTGCTCAGCAGCGAGGAGCCGGAGACCGTGCTCGGCGCCTGGGATGCCGCGCTCGCCGCGATCCTGGACGCCGAGGAACTCGACGGGCTGGCGACCGCGCTGTACACGGTGGGCGGCCCGGTCAGGATCGACGCGCTGTTCGATGCGTATACCGCCGCCGCGGGCGACGGCAGGCCATGGCCGGCCGAGCCGGGCTCGCGCCCGGTCAGGGCGGGCGCTGAGGAGGCGTCGGCGCTGTCCGCGGCGCTTGAGATGCTGGCCGACCTCGCCGTGGTCGAGCTGGACGCGGACGACGCGGCCGGCGGGCTGACGGTCGCGCTGTCGCCGCTCGGCATCTGGGGGGTGCATCGCAGGCTGCGCGCACAGGGGTGGCACGTGCCGGTGCTCGGCGGCGCGAGCCGGGACGGCGCCGTCGGCCTGCTGATCACGCTGGCCGGCTGCGACGCCGAGGATGGCGAGGCGGAGATCACCAGCTGGCTGACCGCGCGCACCGACGGCCAGGCGGCGACCGAGCTGATCAGCGCCGCGGCCGAAGGCTCGCCAGGGCTTCGCGGGGCGGCGTTCGCGGTGCTCGACCGGATCGGGCCTGCCGCTGCCGAGGTGGTGCGCGGCGCGCTTGCCGAACCGCAGCTGCGCGCGCACGCCGCGGTCTGGCTGCATGAGCACGGCGAGGATGCGGACCTGCGCCCTGAGGACAGGACCTGGCTGCTTGTCGACCTCGGCGTCGGGCTGCTCGAGGAGGCAGACCCGCGCGACGTGGTCGCCGAACTGCTGCCCGAGGTGGCACCGGAGGCGCAGGCAGAGATCGTGGCTGGACTGTGGCAGGTCGAGCATCCTGGCGTGATCGGCTTGCTCACCGCGCTGAGCGACTACCACCCCGATCCCGCGGTGGCGCGGTCGGCGCGCAAGGCATCGTTCAAGGCGCGGTCGCCAGGCGCCGCGGGCCCGCCCGGCACTCCATAGGCCGCGGGCGGGCTCGGCACTCCATAGACTGTGTCGGTCGCGCCGCCGCCTGGGACGACCCAGAACCCCGAATGCTCCCGGCCGGCGCAGATGGAAGGAACACAGGTGAGCATCAAGCCGATCCGCTTGTTTGGCGACCCGGTGCTGCGCACCCAGGCCGAGGCCGTGACCGACTTTGACGCCGAGCTGCGCAAGCTGGTGAAGGACCTGTCCGACACCATGATCGAGGCGCCAGGCCTCGGCCTTGCCGCGCCGCAGATCGGCGTGAGCCTGCGGGTCTTCACCTACTACGTCGACGACGTGCTCGGGCACCTGGTGAACCCGGTTCTCCGGCTGTCCGAGCAGGAGGAGACCGACGACGAGGGCTGCCTGTCCTTCCCCGGCCTGGCGTTTCCCACCAAGCGGGCGTACGGCATGGTCGCCAGCGGCTTCAATATGTACGGCGAGCCGGTGACCCTGGAAGGCACCGGCCAGCTGGCCAGGTGCGTGCAGCATGAGACCGACCACCTCGACGGCGTGCTGTTCATCGACCGGCTGGACAACGCGCAGCGCAAGCTGGCGATGAAGGAGATCAGGGCAGCCGAGTGGTGGGGCGAGCCGGCGCCGGTCGTGAAGGTCTCGCCGCACGCCACCGGCGGGCAGGCGTATTAGGTTGCCCGGCAGAGCGGC
Source organism: Streptosporangiaceae bacterium (assembly GCA_030039155.1). Taxonomy (GTDB): domain Bacteria; phylum Actinomycetota; class Actinomycetes; order Streptosporangiales; family Streptosporangiaceae; genus JOPF074. The sequence goes on from JASHQL010000015.1 coordinate 11,356, forward strand.
CTAGCAGATGCGGCTGGTCTTCGCCGGCACGCCGGCCACCGCGGTGCCGTCGCTGGACGCGCTGCTGAAGTCCAGGCACGAGGTAGCGGCGGTCGTCACCAGGCCGGATGCGCCGGCCGGCCGCGGCCGCAAGCTGGCGGCCAGCCCGGTCGCGGTGCGCGCGGAACAGGCCGGGGTCACCGTGCTGCGGCCAGGCCGGCCCGGCGACCCTGAATTCCTCGCCGAGCTTGCCGGGATCGCGCCCGACTGCTGCCCGGTCACCGCGTACGGGGCGCTGGTGCCACAGCGCACGCTCGACATTCCCCGGCACGGCTGGGTCAACCTGCACTTCTCGCTGCTGCCTGCGTGGCGCGGCGCCGCGCCCGTGCAGCACGCCATCTGGCATGGCGACGAGGTCACCGGGGCCAGCACGTTCCGGCTGGTCCGGGAGCTCGACGCGGGCCCGGTGTTCGGCGTGCTGACCGAGCCGATCCGGCCGCGTGATACCGCGGGCGACCTGCTCGACCGGCTCAGCGTGGCCGGCGCGGAACTGCTGGTCGCCACCCTCGACGGGATCGAGTCAGGCGAACTGGCAGCCAGGCCGCAGCCGGCCGACGGGGTCACGCTGGCGCCGAAGATCTCCACGCTGGACGCCGAGGTGCGGTGGGCCGAGCCAGCCGTCGGCGTCGACCGGCGGATCAGGGCATGCACGCCCGCGCCTGGCGCCTGGACGAAGCTTGACGGCATCCGGATCAAGCTCGGGCCTGTCACAGTCGTCGCTGCCGCGGGCGGCCAGCCGGCGCCGGCTCAGCTTGCCCCAGGGGAACTGCGGTTGCTGGCCGGCCAGGTGCTGGCCGGCACCGGCAGCACCGCGGTCGAGCTCGGCGAGGTACAGCCAGATGGCAAGCGGCTGATGCTGGCCACCGAGTGGGCCCGCGGGCTGCGCCTCGGCGAGCGGCTCGCGAGGCTCGGCTAGGTGAGCCACGCCACCAGGCGGCCTGACGGCAGCCCGCGGCAGCGGGCCGGCCGCGGCGGGCAAGCGCGCCGGCCACGATCTGATCCGGCCAGGCGGGTCGCCTGCGATGTGCTGCTCGCGGTCGAGCAGCGCGATGCCTACGCCAACCTGCTGCTCCCCGAGCTGCTCGCCGAGCGGGGGATCACCGGCAGGGACGCCGCGCTGGCCACCGAGCTGTGCTACGGCACGCTGCGCGCGGCCGGCACCTACGACGCGATCCTGGCCGTCTGCAGTGACCGTGAGCTGAGCACGCTGGACGCAGCGGTCCGCCAGGTGCTACGGCTCGGCACGCATCAGCTGCTGGCGACCAGGATCCAGCCGCACGCGGCGGTCGCCACCTCGGTGAGCCTGATCAGGAGCATGGCCGGGCAGCGCCCTGCGGGCTTCGTGAACGCCGTGCTGCGCCGGGTCGCGACCAGGGACCTGGCCGCCTGGCTGCCGATCGCCGCGCCAGGCCGCGCCGACGACCCGGTCGGCTACCTGACCGTGCGGTACAGCCACCCGCGCTGGGTGGTCGAGGCGTTCGCCGGCGCGCTCGGCGAGCCGTCAGGCGGGGCGCCAGCCGGCACCGCGTATGCCGAGACCGAGGCTGCGCTGGCCGCGGACGGCGAACGTCCGCTTGTCACGTTGAGCGTGCTGCCTGGCCGTGCCGCGCGGGACGAGCTGACCGCAGCCGGAGCGAGGCCGGCCCGCTGGTCGCCGTACGGGGCGTACCTGGCCGGCGGGGATCCGGCGGCGGTGCCAGCCGTTGCCGCGGGCACCGCCGGGGTGCAGGACGAGGCCAGCCAGCTTGCCGCGCTGGCGCTGGCCAGGGTGCCGGTCGCCGGGACCGACCAGGCCTGGCTCGACCTGT
>JASHQL010000109.1 GCA_030039155.1 Streptosporangiaceae bacterium
CGCATACCAGCCGCAGCCTGGCTACCAGGGCGGCGGCGCGGCCACCGCGGTCAGCGCGACCGGCGTGGCCATGCCCGCAGCGGCCGAGGCGCCGCTGCCGCTCGAGGCCGCCGCGATGGAGGCCGCAGCCGCATCACGCCGACGGCGCAGGCCGGCCGGCCAGGCCGCGGGCAGCCAGCGCAGGCGAGCGGCGGCCAGGACCACCGCGGACACCCAGCTCGTCTTCGCCGACCTGGCCGAGCGAGCGGCCATCCCGGCCGATGCCTACGCGCTTGGCACCGAGGTGGATGGCCGGATGTGCCTGGTCAGCACCGCCGCCGGGTTCGAGGTATTCAGCCTGGCTGGTGGTGCCAAGCACGAGGTCAGGCTGTTCAGCGACGAGGAGTCCGCGTACTTCTACCTGTTCGGCGTGCTGGCGGCCGAGGCGGTCAGGACCGGCCAGCTGATCCCTGGCGCCAGGCAGATCTGAGCTCAGGCACATCGCACCAGCAAGCACATCACCGACGGCGGACGGCTGGCCAGATCCACGCACCGTATGCGCGCACCGGCGGTGCGCCGATCGCGGCGGTGAGCCATTGCCGCGCGTAGCCGGGCGCGCGGCCGCCGCCGGACATCACCACCGTGGTCACCCCCCACTTCGCGAGTGCGGCGCGAAACGCGCTGATCTCGGCAGCGTCTGGCTGGGCCGGCAGGGCGAGGCTGGTGTGCGGCGCATACGCGGTGGACAGCGCGCTCATGATGCCGGCCGGCGTGCCGGGGGTCAGGCCGTGATCGGCGCGCCCATCCCGGCCGGGCACGATGCCGCGGCCGCCGACCAGGGCGAAGCGGAAACCGGCTGCTGCCTGCCAGACCAGCGCCTGGTCCCGGTAGGACGAGGGGAACGGGTAGCTCAGCACGACCGCGCCGGCCGGCATGTGCGCCACCCAGGCCGGCGTGGACACCTGCTTGACGGCGAGCGGCAGCGGCCAGGCGACCAGCCAGCTGAGCCCGAGTGCCAGCCAGATCCCGGCGTTCAGCAGCAGGCCAGGCCAACGGCGGCGGGAGGCCGCGCGGACGATGGCATCGGTGAGCAGCGCGGCGGCGATCGCCACGCACCCGGCCACCAGGGCGGAGAAGTTGGCCGGCGACACGTTGTCAAGCAGCGGCAGCCGGTCGAGCAGCTGCCAGGGCAGCGGCAGCCAGGAAGGCTCACCGCCCGCGGCGAGCGGCATGTGCGCTGCGCCAAGCGACAGCCAGGTCGCGATCGCCACCAGGACTGCACACAGCACGGCCAGCGGGCGGCGCGCGAAGATCGCCGCGGCGACCACGATCGCGACCGCGACCAGGCCCAGGTAGCCGCTGGCCAGGCCGGGCAGGCCGGGATAGCCGGTCTTCGGCAGCGCGTGCTGCTGGCCGGCGGTCAGGGTCAGCGGGAACAGCACCCGGCCCAGGCCGTTGGCGGTCAGGTCCTGCCAGTCCGCGCCGCGGATGTGACCGGGGCCGGCCAGCGCGTACCAGAGCGGGTAGCACAGCAGCAGGCAGGCCAGCGCGCCGCCGAGGCCGAAACCGGCGCAGCCGAACAGCAGCCTTGACCGCAGCCGGCCGCGGAACAGCCCGGCGACGGCGGCGAGCAGCAGCGCGGTCACCGCCAGCATGGCGGTGACCGTGAGGATCTCCAGGCCGATGAAGAACTGGACGGTGACCGCGACCGCGAGCAGCAGTCCCCAGCGCCACCAGCGGCCGCGCTGCGCGACCGCCAGCTCATAGCAGCACAGGAAGATCACCGGTACCAGGCAGAGGAACGTGACCTGCAAGTGCCCGACTGCCTCGTTGCGCAGCACGAACGGGGAGAAGCCGAACACCAGCCCGGCCAGGAACGCGGCGGGCCTGCTGGCGTCAACTGCCCGGCGCAGGCAGCCGTAGGCCGACAGGGCGGACAGCGCGGGCGCCACGGTCAGCGCCACGTTCATGCTGGCGACCGGTCCGGCCAGCCAGGTGACCGGGGCCAGCAGCACGCCAAGCGCGAGCACGCCGGTGTTGTCCAGCATGTTCATCCCGGCCGGCACATGCACGCTGCTGGCAAGCAGCGGGTTCAGCCCGTGGGTGAGCGCGTAGGCGGGCCAGGCGAGGTTGGACACGAACGCGGCGGGGTCGCCGCACTGGCAGGTCAGCACGGCGGCCGGGTGGCCGGTCCAGACATGCCACCAGATCCCGAGGCTGAGCAGCAGGTAGCAAAGCGCGGCAAGCAGCCAGCCGGCCTGCCGGGGTTGCGGCAGCTCGGCCGGCACGGCGGGCTGCCTGGCAGTGCCGGGTGCCGTCGTCATCGCCGGTGCCGGCCAGAACGCGTGGCCCAAATCCTGAGCGTCGCCGGTCATGGGCGAGAACCTCCGTAAATGGCGCTGCTGTAATCGGCAGCTTGCGGAGAGTAGTCAAGGTAGCAGCACCTGTGCCGCACCGCCGCGACGTCGGTGCCGGCGCGCGCAAGCTGGCAGGACTCATCGGTGAACAGGTCAGCGAAGCCGCCCAGAACGGTCGGTCGCAGCGGTAGCGTCGTCATGGCCGCAAGCCCGCGGGCGCCGCCAGGCAGATCTGAACAGCCGTGGCCAGTCCAAGGGGGAAGCTATTGTGGACCGCCAAGCGATTCGGCCGAGTGTGGAAGGGACCGCACATGCCCAGTCACCAGCATGCTGGTGAGGACATTTTCCGCGGGCTGGTGGAGGCGCCTGATACCCGCGCGGTGACCGGGGCGGCGCTGGCGGCGTTCCGGGCGGCGTACCCGGATGTGAAGCTGGCCCGGCTGGTGGTGGTGATCGCGGCGTTCAATGAGGCGGCGAATGTGGGGGCGGTGCTGGATGAGCTGCCGGCCCAGATCGGCGAGGTGCCGGTGTCGCTGCTGGTGATGGACGACGGCAGCACGGACGGGACGGGGGAGGTGGCGGGCCGGCACGGGGCGCTGGTGTGCCGGCTGCCGGTGAACCGGGGCCACGGGGTGGCACTCAGGTTGGGGTACCGGATCGCGCGGGACGGCGGCGCTGACTACATCGCGACGCTGGACGGGGACGGGCAGTGGGATCCCGCCGACCTGCCCGCCATGCTGCAGATCCTGGAGGCGGGGGAGGCTGATTTCGTGGTCGGGTCGCGGCAGCTGGGCCGGACCGAGAACCGGGACGCGTTCCGGAACCTGGGCGTCCGGTTCTTCGCCCGGGTCATCTCGGTGCTGACCGGCACCCGGCTGACCGACACCTCCAGCGGGCTGCG
>JASHQL010000110.1 GCA_030039155.1 Streptosporangiaceae bacterium
GCACCGGCCAGCTCGGCGGTGACGCCGGCCCGGTCCGCGCGGATCCGTTTCGGCGTGAAGTGCAGCACGATGATGCCGTGCCGGCTCATCCGGTCGTGCCGGTTCAGGTCCCGCTCGTGGTCGTCTGGGGACAGGTGCCAGGCCCTTGAGTCGACCTCGCCGACCACGCCCTGCCGCCGCCACCACGCGTCGGCGACCGCGATGAAGCTGCCGTCGTTGGCTGTGAGGCGGGCGTTGAACTCGGGCATCGGCAGCGGGCCAGACCTGATCAGGTCCATGAAGTCGCCCTCGGCGGTCGACCTGATCCCGGCGGCCACCTCGGCCAGCACCTGGCGCAGCAGCGCGGAGCCGCGCACCGGCCCTGCGTCCAGTTCCTCCGCGAGCAGGCTGAGCTTGCACTTGTCCCGCTGCACCGCGGCGGCCACCATCGCCCGCACCTCGCGCAGGTCGGTGAGCTGCCGCGACGCATCCGCGATCGCGCGAGCTGGCGGCGCGTACCTGATCGGGCCCATTGCCAGCGCCTTCGCTGGCATCCGGATGGTCGGGTGCACCGCGACGAACCCGGTGCTCCTGATCGAGTGCCTGGCCGGCACGAGCACGTCGCGGACCGCCGAGTTGGCGCCGGCCAGGCTGAGCCCGCGGACCGCCGCCGGTCCGGTGAGCAAGGCCTCGGGCCCGGCGAATAACAGCGCCGCCAGATCCAACTGCCCAGGCGCGGCCACCCCTGTGACGGTCAGATAGACCCGCGGCAGCAATCGCTGCCAAGGCCCACCCGGCCGCAGCCGGTGGAGCAGCCCGTCAGGACTGAGACCGCAAGCAAGTGCTTGCTGGCGTGTGATCACGTTGTACTGCTGGCGCAGTACCTCGTCGAGCGCCCTCACATCGTGGCTGATTGACCTCGGCACGTCATCAGCGTGCCTCGGGAGTATGACAAAACGCCCTCCAGCGACTCGCAAACGCACCAAGCTCGCTCCCTCACCCGCCGTGATCATGGGCTCCAGTGGGTTCTATGCCACTGGAGCCCATGATCACCGGGCCAAGCTTGGCGGGGGAGTGGCGGAGGGCGGGCTGGTGGAGGGTGCGCCGGGCGCCGGCGCCGCTGGGTGGCGCGGCTAGCGGGCGAGCGCGGTGCTGGGTTCGCGGGCGGAGGTGGCTACCAGCCAGCGGAACAGGCTGGGGTCGTCGCCTGACTCTGGGTGCCACTGCACGGCGATCACCGACGGGTGCTCGGCTTGGTCGAGCTCCATCGCCTCGATGGTGCCGTCGTCGGTCCAGGCCGTCGCGGTCAGGCCGGCGCCGAGCTGGGCAACCGCCTGGTGGTGGTGGGTCGGCACGCTGACCGGCTTGTGGCCGGCCGCGGCGTCGCCGTAGATGGCGGCAAGGCGGCTGTCCGCGGCGATCCGCACGTCGTGGCGGCCGTGTGCGTGCGGCAGCGGGGAGTGGCTCTCGTTGTGCACCACGTCGGGCAGGTGCTGGATCAGCGTGCCGCCCATGGCCACGTTGATGACCTGCATGCCGCGGCAGATGCCGAGCACCGGCAGGCCGATCGCGAGCGCTGCCCGGAACAGCGCGAGTTCCTGCTCATCCCTTGCCGAGTTCGGCTCGCCGCCGTGCGGGTCCATCGCGGCGCCGTACCTGGCCGGGTCGATGTCGCCGCCGCCGGACAGCACGAGTCCGTCAAGCCTGTCCAGCGTGCCTTCGATGCCTGGCAGCGGGGGCAGCAGCACCGGCAGCCCGCCGGCCTCGGCGACCTTGTCGGCGTATCGCCGCGGCAGCAGCACCGCTTCGGTGTCCCATTGCGACCACTTGGTCCGCTGCAGGTAACAGCTGATCCCGATCACCGGTAGCTCGCTCATGGCTACGAGGGTGTCACATATGCCCCGGCGATGCCGCCGTCTACCAGGAACGAGGCCGCGGTGATGAACGACGCATCGTCGCTGGCGAGGAAGACCACCGCGGCGGCTACCTCCGCCGGCTCGGCGAACCTGCCCATCGGCACGTGCACCAGCCTGCGGGCGGCCCGCTCCGGGTCCTTGGCGAACAGTTCCTGCAGCAGCGGCGTGTTCACCGGGCCCGGGCACAGCGCGTTCACCCTGATGCCCTCGCGCGCGAACTGCACGCCGAGTTCCCTGCTCATCGCCAGCACGCCGCCCTTGGAGGCGGTGTAGGAGATCTGCGAGGTGGCCGCGCCGAGCACCGCGACGAACGAGGCAGTGTTGATGATCGAGCCCTTGCCCGCAGCCTGCATGTACGGGATCACGTATTTGCAGCACAGGTACACAGAAGTCAGATTGACCTCCTGCACCCGGCGCCAGGCGTCGAGTCCGGTGGTGAGGATCGAGTCGTCCTCGGGCGGCGAGATGCCGGCGTTGTTGAACGCCACGTCGATCCGGCCGAACCGGCTCGCCACCTCGGCGTAGAGCTCGCTGACCTGCTGCTCGCTGGCGACGTCGGCGGCGATGAAGACGCCGTCGGTTTCCGCAGCCGCTGCCTTGCCGGCCTCGGCGTCGATATCGACGGCGACGATGGTGGCACCCTCGGCCGCCATCCGCCGCGCGCTGGCCAGCCCGATGCCGCTGCCGGCCCCGGTGACCACGGCGATCCGATCCTGCAGGCGCTGCATCTGTATGCGTCACTCCTCGGTAGCGATGAAGACGTTCTTGATCTCGGTGAATGCGTCGAGCGCGTCGGGCCCGAGCTCGCGGCCGAGGCCCGACTGCTTGAAGCCGCCGAACGGGGTCCAGTACCTGACCGACGAGTGCGAGTTCACCGACAAGTTGCCGGTCTCCACCGCGCGCGCCACCCTGATGGCCCGGCCGACGCTGCCGGTCCAGATCGACCCGGACAGGCCGTACGGGCTGTCGTTGGCCAGCGCGATCGCCTCCGCCTCGTCGGCGAACGGGGTGACAGTCACCACCGGCCCGAAGATCTCCTCGGTGTAGGCGCGGTCCTGCTGGCCCACCGGCGCCAGCACTGTCGGCGGGTACCAGAAGCCGGGGCCGGCCGGCGCGCTGCCGCGGAACGCCACCGGCGCGCCGTCCGGCACGTAGCTGGCCACGTGCTCGCGGTGCGCCGCGGAGATCAGCGGGC
>JASHQL010000111.1 GCA_030039155.1 Streptosporangiaceae bacterium
TCGGCCGAGGAGCCGGCGTTCGCCGAGCTGCAGGCCGCGAGTGCGAGCAAAGCGGTAGCGAGGCAGGCGCCGGCCGCACGGTTGCGGAGGCGGCGCCGGCCATCTCGATTCGACTTGATCATCCCGACCGTCCCTCTCCTGGGATCTTCAGCTGACTTGTCATCTGCGGCGGTGTCATCTGTGCTCACGGGGGCCGCATCTCACGAGTTGGCCGCGGCTGCGGGCGCGAGCCGCGACGGCGCGGCCTGGCTGCCCGTGGCCGCTGACTCGAACCGGTTCCGCGGCCTGGCAAGCCCGAGGTGATCACGGAACGTGCCGCCCGAGTACTCGCGGCGGTACAGGCCACGCCGCTGCAGTTCGGGAACGACCAGCTCGGTGACGGCCTCGACGGCACCGGGCACGAACGGCGGGAAGATGTTGAACCCGTCGGCAGCGCCGGTCTCGAACCACTCCTGCATGTAGTCCGCCACCTCGACCGGGTTGCCGGTGATCCCCCACTCGTCACGCCGCCTGGTCGCCTGGCCGAGCGCGCCCGCGCGGACGTCTGGTTTCCGCTCGACCTCGGGCAGCAGGCTGTCCAGCCGGTCCCTGATCGCGACCGCCTCCCTGGTGGTCTCGGCCACGATCACGCTCAGCCCCGGCAGGATCTGGATGTCGTCAGCAGACCGGCCGTAGGCGGCAGCACGCTGCTTGATGTCGGCGTAGTACTCGCGTCCCGACGTGATCTCATGCGAGCCGGCGAAGATCACGTCCGCCTCGCGCGCGCCCAGTTCCCTTGACCGGTCAGAGGTGCCCGCGTGCAGCAGCACGACCTGGCCCTGCGGCGGCCGCGCAACGTTGAGCGGGCCGGTCACGTCGAAGTAGCGGCCGTGGTGGTTGACGGGGTGAATCCTTGCCTCGTCCACGAACAGGCCGCGGCGCCGGTCCCTGATCAGCGCGCCGTCCTCCCAGCTATCCCACAGGGCGCGCACCACGTCGACGAACTCGTCGGCCCAGTCGTAGCGCTTCTCGGTGTCCCAGTGCTCGGCCCGGCTGAAGTTCGCCGCAGCCAGGGCGTCGGCGCCGGTCACCAGGTTCCACGAGGCGCGGCCACGGCTCAGGTGGTCCAGCGAGGCAAGCAGCCTGGCCAGGTTGTACGGGTCGTAGTAGGTCGGGTTGGCGGTGACGACAATCCCGATCTTGCTGGTCGCCGCCGCGATGGCCGCGCCGGCCGTGAACGGCTCGAGGCGCGACATCTGAGCGGGATTCGTCTTGGCGAGCGCCGGATCAGTCACCAGCCGGTCGCCGAGGAAGAGGAAGTCGAACTTGGCGCGCTCGACGAGGCGGGTGACGTCCTGGATGAAGCCGATGTCGTACGCGCCGTCTGCCCTGGATCCGGGATACCGCCACCCGGCGGCGTGCGTGCCGGTGGCCCAGAACATCAGGCCGAGGTGCATCTCGCGCCTGGTGCTGCCGTTGCCGGTCATGCTGTCGCTCCGGCCGGATGCACGGCGCCCGCATGCTGGCCCGCGGTCAGCGTGCTCGGCGGCCTTGGCAAGCCGAGATGGTCGCGCAGCGTCCGGCCTGCGTATTCGCTGCGGAACAGGCCGCGGGACCGCAACTCGGGCACGACGAGCGCGATGAACTGTTCGAGCTGTCCGACCAGGAACGCGGACTGGATGATGAACCCGTCACAGGCCCCGGCGCGGAGCCAGCGCTCCATGTAGTCGGCGACCTCGGCGGGCCCGCCGACCACGACGTGCCCGCCCCAGACGTGCGCGTACATCACGTCGCGCCAGGTCAGGTTCTGCGCGGGGACCCGGCCGGTCCGCCGGGCAGCGGTCCTGATGAGCTGCTGGCCGGACGGGCTGGCAGCCTGGACGACCGCGTCGCTCACCACCCCCGACAGGGCTGCGGCGGTCACGTCCAAGCCAAGCCGCTGGGAGAGCGCGCCAAGATTGCGCCGGCCAGGACCCTGGTCCTCGCGCCTGACCGGCGGCTCTGCGGTCGGCCAGCCGTCCGGCCCGGCGCCGCCGAACCTGATGTCTTCATCGAGCACGATCAGCTCGTTGAGCTGGTCGTAGATCGCGCGTGCTTCGTCAGGCGTTCCGCCAACCAGCGGCGTCAGGCCAGGCAGCACCAGCAGCCGCGCCGGGTCCCGGCCGACAGCGGCCGCCCTTGCCCGCAGGTCCGCGGCGTAGGCAACGCCGTCCGGCACGCTCGCGGCCGCGCCGAAGACCACGTCTGCCTCGCGGGCGGCCAGTGCCCGCGAGCGCTCCGACGTGCCAGCGTGCACGACGACGGGGTGGCCCTGGGGCGGGCGTGACAGGTTCAGCGGGCCCCGCACCTGGAACGACGCGCCGACGTGGTTCAGTGCGTGGATCTTGCCGCCGTCGACGAACTCGCCGGTCTCCTTATTGCGGACGAACGCGCCGTCCTCCCAGGTATCCCACAGGTGCCGGACCAGGCTGACGAACTCGTCGGCACGGTCGTAACGCGCATCGGCGTCGCCGTGCTCGGGCCGCGAGTAGTTGGCAGCGGCCCGCGGGTCGGCGCCGGTGACGACGTTCCACGAGGCCCTTCCGGCCGTGATGTGGTCCAGCGACGCGGTGAGCCTGGCGATGTTGAACGGCTCGGAATAGGTCGTGTTCGCGGTCACGACGAGGCCGATCCGGCTGGTCCTGGTGGCGAGGTACCCGGCGATCGTGAACGGCTCTGGGCGGGCCAGCACTGAGGTGTTGGTGAACTGGTACTCGGGGCCGGTGGCAAGCCGGTCGCCGAGGAAGAAGAAGTCGAAGCTCGCATCCTCGACGGCGCGTGCGATGCCCGCGATGTAGTCGGGGTCGAACGCCCGGTCCCCGGTCGCCCCCGGATACCGCCAGCCAGCGGGGTGGGTTCCGTTCGCCCAGTACATGTAGCCCAGATGCAGGGAGCGATCCGCATCCATGAGTCAGTTCCTGCTTTCTCCGGCCGGTGATGCTGGCGGCTGAGGCTGTGCCAGCCACGTGACGGCGCGCCAGCCGGCCCGCGGCACGACAGCTCCGGTGGCGTCCTGCAGGCAGTATCAGCGGGACTTCCGCATATTGTCAATAATGTCGATAGACTTACTAGTAAAATCAGGACCAGAGAACCTCGCTGGGAGCACTGCGCGGCCTGGCGCTGCTGCCCGCCCGGAGACGGCGCGTTCCCTTCCCTCTTGGTCGTGTCGGGATCGGCGGTGGCCTGATGGCGAGGCGGCGTGGTGAGCTGGTGTACGTGCCTGACGTGCCCGACGGGGCGGCGGCCGGCGGAGGAGGAGCGCGCCGTGACCACAGTTGATCATCTCGGCTACCTGATCAGCGACGCGGTCAGCCTGCATCCGGGGCGCCCGGTGCTGCTGCAAGACGAGCTGGTGCTCAGCTACGCCGACCTCGACGAGCGTGCCGACCGGGTCGCTGGCTGGCTCGCTGGCCGGGGAACCGGGCGCGGCAGCCGGGTCGGGCTGCTCTGGCGAAACGACGTCCGCTACGTCGAGGGCCTGCTCGGCATCATGCGGGCCGGCGCCGTGGCGGTGCCGCTCAACGTGCGCCAGAACGACCAGACGCTGGCGTACGTGCTGGCTGACGCCGGGTGCGCCGGCATCCTGGCCGGGCCCGCTGACCTGGAAAGGGCGCGGGTGCTGCGGCGGGACGCGCTGCCGGCCGGTGCCTTCGTGGCCGGCCCGGACGAGCTTCAGCTGGCGGCGCCGCGGCAAGGCCGGCCGGCGCACGATCCGGACGACATCTGCATGCAGCCCTATACCTCTGGTTCCACCGGGCGGCCGAAGGGCGTGCCGCTGACCCACCGCGGCCAGCTGTGGTGCGCGGACGTGGTGCGCAAGTGCTACCTGTTCGATGAGTCGGAGCGCGCGCTGCTCGCGGCGCCGCTGTTCCACAAGAACGCGGCCATGACGTTGAAGGCGGTGCTGCTGGCAGGCGGAGCGTGCGTGGTGCTGCCCGGCTTCGATCCCGTCGGCGTGCTGCGGGCCATCGACCGATACCAGATCACCTACCTGAGCGGCGTGCCGGCCATGTACCGGATGCTGCTCAGCGAGACCGCCGAACTCCAGCGCTGCGATGTCAGCTCGGTGCGCTTCGCGACCGCCGGCTCTGCCCCGGTGACCGTTGACCTGCTCGAGGACTTCCAGCGCGCCTTCGGCGCCCCGATCGCCGAAGGCTACGGCCTGACCGAGGGCGGCCCGGACGTCCTGCTGGCTCCGCGGTGGGGCCTGAACAAGCTCGGCTCGCTTGGCGTGCCGATTCCCGGCTGCGAGGTGCAGCTGCGCGGCCACGACGAGGTGACGGAGGTCGGCGTCGGTGACGTCGGCGAGCTCTGGGTACGAAATCCCGGCGTGACTCCCGGCTATCACGGCCTGCCGGACGTCACCGCCGAGCGGATCAGGGACGGCTGGCTGGCCACCAGGGATCTGATGCGGCGGGACGAAGACGGCTATTACTACTTCGTCGGCCGCAGCGATGACCTGATCAACGTGGCTGGCGAGAACGTGTACCCGAAGGAAGTGGAGCAACTGCTGCTCCGGCACCCTGCGGTCCGTGACGTGGCGGTCGTCGGTGGCGAGCACCCGGTGAAGGGCACGGTTCCGGTCGCTTTCGTGGTGCTCACCAGGCCAGGCGCGGCATCGGCCGCGGAGCTGACCGAGTACTTCCACCGCGTCGGCCCGCACTACGCCTATCCGCGGGCGATCGAATTCGTGGCCGAGCTGCCGCTGGCCGGCACCGGCAAGCTCGACCGGGCCAGCCTCAAGGCCCGCGCCGGAACCCTGGCGTCGGCATGAGCGAGATGCGCGCGGCGATCGTCGCCAGGCATGGCGGCCCTGGCTGCCTGCACTACGGCACCGCTCCCCTGCCCGCGACACCAGCTGGGTGGATGCGGGTCCGGGTGCTCGCCTGCGCGGTCAACATGCTCGATGTCTTCGTGCGGCGCGGCATGCCCGGCGTGCAGCTCGACCTTCCGCATGTTCCCGGCGGCGACATCGTGGGAGTGGTGGATGAGCTCGGCGAGGGCTCGGCCGGGCCCGACCCTGGCACGCTGGTGCTGGTCGATCCGATGGTGAACCGCAAGGCGCTCGGCGAGGACCTGCCAGGCGGGCTCGCTGAGTACGTGGTGGCCCCGGCCGGCAACGCCATCAGGCTGGACGCGCCTGCCGACCACGCGCCGCGGTACGCGGCGCTGCCGATCGCCTACGGGACCGCGCGCCGCATGCTGATCGGCCGGGCAGCCGTGCAGCCGGGTGAGACGGTGGCCGTACTCGGAGCCGCCGGCGGCGTCGGGGTGGCCGCGATTCAGCTCGGCAAGCAGATCGGAGCGCGCGTCATCGCCTGCTCGTCATCGCGGGCCAAACTCGACAGGCTCGGCGAGCTGGGCGCCGACGAGCTCGTCGACACCTCGGGCGGCGAGTTCGGCGCGCAGATCTGGCGGCTGACCGGCAGGACCGGCGCCGACGTGGTCATCGACTACATCGGCGCCGACACCTGGCCGCAGTCGATCCGGGCGCTCCGCCGTGGCGGCAGGCTCGTGACCTGCGGCGCCAGCAGCGGCTTCACCGCCGAGACCGACCTGCGCTACGTGTGGACCCGTGAGCTGTCCATCCTCGGCTCAGACGGCTGGAGCCGCGGCGACCTGCTCGAACTCGTCAGCCAGGTACGGGCGGGCCGGCTTGCGCCGGTGATTCACGGTGTCTATCCGCTCTGCCAGGTCAGGGACGCGATCGCCGAGGTGGAGGAGCGGCGCGCGGTGGGCAAGGTGGTGGTGGTGCCCGATGACACCCGGTGACCTGCAGGCGCTGCTTGACAGCACGCCTGTGCACCGCGCCTTGCGGCTCCGGGTCGTCCGATCCGGCGGTGACGGCGTGCTGCTCGAGGCCGAGACCGGTCCTGAGCACGCTGGCACTGACGGCAGCCAGCTGCTGCACGGCGGCGTCGTGGCGACAATCCTCGACAGCGCGGCGACCTTCGCCCTCATCGCCGCGACAGATACCGACTGGAGCACCGTCGACCTGCGGATCGATTACCTGCGGCCGGTCCCGGCCGGGCTGGTGCAGGCGCGGGCCACCGCCGTGCACATCGGCCGCCGGCTCGGGCGGGCGGCTGCCGAGCTGGTCGGGCCGGCCTCGGAGCGACCGCTGGCCAGCGCGGTCGGCACCTTCGTCAGGGCGACGCCAGAACCGGGGCCGGCACCGTGACCGCGACCATCGATCACCTGGTCTATGCCAGCCCCGAACTCGGCCCGGCCGTCGAGCATGTCGCCGCGGCCCTCGGCGTACGGCCAGCCTACGGCGGCCAGCACCCCGGCCTCGGGACGCACAACGCGCTGCTCTCGCTGGGGCCGCGCACCTACCTGGAGATCATCGCTCCCGATCCCAGCCAGGCCGGCCCGGCCGAGCCGTTGCCGTTCGGGCTTGGCGAGCTGACCGCTCCGGCGCTGCGCGCCTGGGCGGTGGCGCCCGCGCAGTTCGATACCGCCGTGAGCCGTTCGCTGGCGGCCGGATTCGACTACGGGCCGGTCGTGTCCGGCCATCGCCGCGACGCCGGCGGCCTTGACCTGCGCTGGCGGATGACCAGTTCGTCGCGCGTGCGCGACGGGGTGATCCCCTTCCTGATCGACTGGGGCGCCAGCCCGCATCCGGCCCGCGGCGCGCCGGCCGGCCCGATGCTCGCCAGCTTC
>JASHQL010000112.1 GCA_030039155.1 Streptosporangiaceae bacterium
CGGGCGTGCGGGCAGGCGCGGTGGCCGGCGCGTTGCTGCGGGCCGGCACGGCAGCCCTCGACGCGGGGTCGGCGGACGCCGGAATCGAGACCCTGCGGCGAGCGGCCGAGGAGTCCGAGCGAGCCCGCGATCCCGCGCTGCAGGTGGAGGTACTCAAGACGCTCGGCGCCGCGCTGGTGCACGCGGTGCGCGGGTTCGACGGCGAGGGAGCGGTGGTGCTGCACCGCGCGCTGGCCGCCGCCAGGGCCGCTGGCAGCGATCGCCAGGCCGCCGACATCCTGCGCGAGCTTGCGTTCGTCGATGTCCAGGCTGGCCGGCACGCATCGGCGGCTCGCGCGCTCGGCGAGGCGTCGGCGCAGGCGGATGCGGCCGGTGACCAGGCGCTGACCGCGGGCATCCTGGCCATCCGGGCGATGAACGAGGCGGATCAAGGGCGCCATGACGCAGCCGTTGACTTGTTCGCGGCCTCCGCGCAGGCTGCGAACTCGGCCGGCAGCATGCGCCAGGAAGCGTGGTCGGCCGGAGTCATGGCCCGCTCGCTGCTGCTGGCGGGACGAACCGGGGAGGCCAGGCGCGCCGCCGATCGCAGCATCGACATCTGCGACCGGGAGCGGTGGAACGCCTTCTTGCCCTGGCCGCAGGCGCTGCGGGCGCACTGCCTCGCCGCCGCGGGGCAGGGCGACGAAGCGCGGGAGGAAGCCGAGCAGGCGTTCGCGCTTGCCTGCCAGCTCGGTGACCCGTGCTGGGAAGGGATGGCCGGGCGAGCGCTGGCCGTCGTCGCCATGCAGGCGGGCGACGCGGCCGCCGCGGTGAACTGGATCGCCGACGCGCGGCGCCGGTGTGACCGGGTGCCTGACCGCTACGTCTGGGTATCCGCGTTCGTCGGGCTTGGCCACGTGCAGATCGCCGCGGCCCATCAGCCCGACCTGGTGCTGCCGCTGGCCCGCAAGCTGTACCGGGACGCGATGGCGGCCGACCTGCCCGAGTTCATCGCCTGGGCGCTGATCTACCAGGCCGAGGCCGGGGACCTGACCAGCGCGCCGCCGGCCAGGACGCTGGCCGGCCAGGTCAGCAATCCGCAGCTGCGGGCCAGGGCTGCCACGCTCGGCGAGCCGCGCAGCTGACCCGGCGCGAGCTCGAGCAGCGCGGGACGGGGCACCGGGCAGGACACCGTGACGTTCCCGTTCCGAAGGGTTGGCCTTTCGAGGGTTCGCTCGCTGGTCGGCCTCACGTCACGGATTGTCCAGCCGCACGGTCTCGCCCGCGGCCGGCGTTGTCGTCCAGGACGCCGGGTTGGCCCCGAGCAACTGGAGGTGATGGGCGAAGACCGCGGTGGGACTCAGCAGCGCTGTGCTGGCCACGGTCTGCTCGTACAGGTACAGCCCGTCGGCGTCCGGCGTGAAGAGGGTCTGCTTGCCGGTGACTGGCGGCGTGTTCAGGTACACCCGGTATCCGTTGATCACCATCGACGGGCAGGTCGTCGTCCTGCTGTGGCTATGGCGGACACGGCGCAGGCGCTGGCCGACCCGGCCAACCTTGACGGCGGCGGTGCGGCAGTGCGGGCCGACGGCAGTCATGTTGCTCGCGACCACTGTCAGCGGGTTCTTCGCAGCGGTGCCCGGCCTGGTTGCCGGGCTGCCGAGGAGCAGCACGCTCTCGGCCGGGCTCTGCGCGCCGGCCGCCGGCGGATGGGTGAAGCTGGCGAACAGCACCTCGCTCCACTGCTCCGGCAGGCCGGTCAGCCGGAACGGGAACAGCAGGTGTGCCGTCTTGCCGTATTGCAGGGACGAGGCGACTCTGATCGCGTCGGCGCGCGAGCCGGTCGTTTCCGCCACTGCCCAGCCGCCGCGGGCGTACTGGAATGCCACCATCTCGGCGTCGCCGGAACTTGGGCGCATCGGCAGCAGATTGCCGCCGGTGTACCTGGTCCAGTAGGCCGGCTGGCCCTGCACGTCCGGCGCACGGCCGGTCACGGTCCCGTCGAGCCTGGTTGCTGCCGCGGTCGTGCCGCAGGACAGCTTCGAGCCTGCCCTGGTGCACCAGCCGGCCGCGTAGAGCACCACCTCGGTGCTCTCGCCGGACGCGCGGGCGGACGCCCGCAGCAGCAGCGCGGAGTGCCAGTCGTCACTGCCCACCAGGCTTGGCTGGTACGGGTACCAGGTGGTGGCCGCGTATGGCACCAGCGGATTGAAGAGTTTCGGCGCGGCCGGTACGCCCGAGGTACTCGACGGCTTGCCAGGGCCAGCGGCGAACGTGCCGGCCAGCACCACCGCGACCACCGCGCCGGCGGCCAGGATCGGGCTGCCGATGGCACCGGCCCGGCGGCGGAGCATGCGGGCCCTGCCGATCCGCCGGACGGCCGGGATGCTGATCGGCGACCGCGGCAGTTTGGCGGCGGCCTGCCGGTTGAACAGGTCGCGAAGGTCAGACTCAAGCACTGTGTGGACCCTTTCCGGCTCGGCGGCGCACCTGCGCCGGCTCGTGGCTGCCAGCGGCGGTGACTGCGGCGTCGCCGTCGAGCCTGCTGCGCAGCGCGGCGATCGCCTTCGCTGTCTGGCTCTTGACCGTGCCGGTGCTGCAGCCGAGCGCGGCGGCCGTCTGGTCGATGTTGAGGTCGCAGTAGTAGCGCAGGACCAGCGCGGCCCGCTGCCCGCGCGGGAGCGTGGCCACGGCGGCTTGCAGGTCCAGCAGCCCGTCGCGATCGGAGGTCAGGATCGGCGCTTCCGGTAGCTGGTCGGTGACGCTGACGCGCCTGGTCCAGCCACTGCGCCGCTCGTGCAGGAACTCGCGGACCAGGATCGCGTTCACGTATGCGTCGATATTGTCGGCAGCCGATGCCCTGGCCCAGTGCATGTAGACCTTGATCACGGCCTGCTGAACAAGGTCATCAGCTCGGTGCCGGTCCTGGCACAGCAGCAGCGCGAGCCGGCGCAGGGCAGGCAGCCGTGCCTTGACGTACTCCGAGTAGTCGGCGTCGCGCTGTGCGGTCAAGAAGCGGGTCCTTGCGTGGAGTGACTCGTCACACTCTGCCGAGGCGTGCAGCGACCGCTCAGGTTGTCCGCAGCTGACGACGTGTTGCTCGCCCGGATCGGTAGCCCGGCGGTCGCGTGCTTGCTGCCTGCCGGTATATCAGCCGTCCTGCAGTGCGCTGGCCCGGCGTGCCGTCAGTGGCACAGCATGGCACCGTCCGACTTGCATTGTGTGCCATCTGTGTGCCATAGTTGTGCCATGGACCTGACGCCGTACGTCACGAGGCTCGGCGCCGACCTGGCGGTAGCCGCCGATGCGGGTGGCGACGAGGCTCGCGCGCTCGCCGACCGCCTGATCGCGCCGCTCGACTCGGCCGTACGGCTCACGCTGCTTGAGGCGCTGTCCGCCGCCGCCGACGAGATCACCAGGGACCTGGCGCCCGGTTCGGTGGAACTGCGCCTGCGCGGGCAGGAGCCCAGCTTCGTGGTGACCCCACCGCCGGCCGATGACTCGCAAGCCGATCGCGGCCAGGCCGTCCTGGCCGCGCCGCCCGTCGTGGACGCCGATGACGGCGGGATGTCCCGGCTCAACGTCCGCATGCCGGACCAGCTCAAGGCGCGCGTCGAGGAAGCCGCAGCCAGGGAGAAGATCTCCGCCAACGTCTGGCTGGTGCGCGCCGCGGCGGCCGCCCTGGACAGCGCCGCGCCCGCAGGGCCAGTCAACCGGACCCGGATGGGCGGCCAGCAGTTCACCGGATGGGTCCGCTAACGCGGCCGCCCGCCGGACACGGTCAGGAAGTCAGTGAAAGGGATAGCCATGCCCACGTTCGAAACTCCGCAGCCGATCGCGGTCACCGTCGAGGTCTTCGTCGGCCACGTGGACATCGTCGCCTCGGACCGTACCGACACCGTGGTCGAGGTCAGGCCGTCAGATCCGGCCAAGAAGCAAGACGTGCGCGCCGCGCAGGAGACCGAGGTCGATTTCGCGGCCGGCCAGCTGACCGTGAAGGGGCCGACTGGCTGGAAGATGTACGTCCTGCCCCGTGCCCTCAATACCCCGTCGCTCGACGTCACCATCGAGGTGCCGACCCGCTCCCGGCTGCACGGCACCGCCAGCGTGTGCCGGTTCACCGTGACGGGCGAGCTTGGCCAGTGCGAGCTGAAGACGTCCGTCGGCGAGGTGCAGCTGGAGAAGGCCGGCCCGCTGGAATTGCAGACCGCCGGCAACATCACCGTCGACGAGGTGGTGAGCAGCGCGAACATCACCACCAGCACCGGCATCGTGCGCATCCGCGAGATCGACGGCAGCGCGGTCATCAAGAACTCCAACGGCGACAGCACGATCCGCGACGTCGCGGGGGACCTGCAGGTGAAATCCGCCAACGGCAACATCACCGTCGAGCGCCCGCGTGGCTCGGTGACCGCGAAGACCGCCAACGGCAACATCCGCATCGGTGACGCCGCGCGCGGCACCATCCGGCTGGAGACGTCGGTCGGCGAACTCGAAGTCGGCATCCATCCGGGCAGCGCCGCCTACCTGGACCTGAACTCCAAGGTCGGCACGCTGCGGAACCTGATGGACGCCGCCGACCAGCCAGCGCCGGGCGAGGACAGCGTGCACGTCTACGCGCGCAACTCGGTCGGCAACATCATCATCAGGCCCGCCACCGCCATCTAGCACTCCCGTTCGGCCCGCACAGCCGGCCGGCGCTGCGCCGCCGTGCGGTGCAGCGCGCTCGTCTTCTGCTCGCTACGGGTTCGTTGATCTGAAAGGACTGACAGACATGACCACGCCGTCTTCGGCCATCGCCGTACGCGGGCTGCGGAAGTCGTTCTCCGGCAAGCTCGTGCTTGACGGCATCGACCTGGACATCAGGCAGGGCACGGTGTTCTCGCTGCTCGGCCCGAACGGGGCCGGCAAGACCACGACCGTCCGCATCCTGTCCACACTGAGCAAGCCGGACGCGGGCCAGGCCTGGATCGCCGGGAGGGAACTGGCCAGGGAGCCGGACGCGATACGCGCCGCGATCGGCGTCACCGGGCAGTTCGCCGCCGTGGACGGCTTGCTGACCGGTTTCGAGAACCTGGTGCTGATGGGCAAGCTGCACCACCTGGGCAAGCGCGAAACGCGGCAGCGCGCGGGCGCGCTGCTGGAGAAGTTCGATCTGGCTGAGGCGGCCGGCAAGTCGCTTGCCACCTATTCCGGCGGCATGCGCCGCAGGCTTGACCTGGCCATGACGCTGGTCGGCAGGCCCAGGATCATCTTCCTGGACGAGCCGACCGCCGGGCTGGACCCGCGCAGCAGGCGCACCATGTGGCAGATCATCCACGACCTGGTCAGCCAGGACGGCGTCACGATCTTCCTGACCACGCAGTACCTGGAGGAGGCCGACCAGCTCGCCGACCGGATCGCCGTGCTTGACCGGGGCAGGCTGGTCGCCGAGGGGACGCCAGCCGAACTGAAGCAGCTGGTTCCCGGCGGCCACGTGAGCCTGCGGTTCGCCGACGTCGCCGAGCTCGACCTCGCTGCCCGGACGCTTCGCGCGGGTAGCCGCGACGACGAGGAACTGACCCTGCAGGTGCCGAGCGACGGCGGTGTCCGGTCGCTGCGCTCGCTGCTGGACGAGCTCAGCCTGGCCGACATCGAGCCGGCCGAGCTCACCGTGCACACCCCCGACCTTGACGACGTGTTCCTCGCCCTGACCGACCACTCGGCGCCTCCGGCCGTGGCGCCTTCGCCGGCCGAATCGCCGTCGCCGGCCGCGTCGCCATCGCCGGCCATCTCGATCACGGAAACCGGAGCAGGCCAATGACCGCCGCGACTTACACCCTGTCCGACACCCGCACGCTGCTGCAGCGCAACCTGGTGCACGCGCTGCGCTACCCGGCCATGTCCCTGAGCGGCCTGATGATGCCGCTGATCTTCCTGCTGCTGTTCAACTACGCGTTCGGCAAGACGCTTGGCGCCGGCATCGGCGGCAGCTACATCGACTACCTGGCCCCCGGCATGCTGATCATGACGGCGACCTCGAGCATGGTGAGCACGTCCGTCTCGGTGTGCACGGACATGACCGGGGGCATCGTGGACCGGCTGAGGACCATGTCGATCTCCAGGTTCGCGCTGCTCGCCGGCACCGTCCTCGGCAACCTGATGCAGACGATCCTGAGCATGATCGTGCTGCTCGGCGTCGCGCTGGCCATCGGCTTCAGGCCGCACGCGGACGCGCTTGAATGGCTGGCCGCCATCGGCATCGCCGCGCTCACCGCCTGGGCGCTGACCTGGGTGGCGATGGCCATGGGCTTGTTCGCCAAGGCCCCGGAAAGCGCCAGCAACCTGCCGCTGCCGGTCATCCTGCTGCCGTTCCTCGGCAGCGGCTTCGTGCCGGCCTCGTCGATGAGCCCTGGACTGCGGCAGTTCGCCGAATACCAGCCGTTCACCCCGATCACCCAGACCCTGCGCGGCCTGCTGCTCGGCACGCACGTCGGCGACGAGTGGATCCAGGCGGTGGCCTGGTGCGTGGCGCTGACCATCCTCGGCTACGTGGCCGCACGCCGGCTCTTCGACCGCCGCGCCGAGGCCTGACCGGCGGGCTGGCGACGCACCGCCGCCTGCCGCAAGGCGAGCGCGACGACCAGCGGGAACATGCCCTGAACCGCCGAGGTCAGGCGCTCGGCCAGTCCCAGGTCACTGGCGCCTGACCTGGCCGCGATCAGCAGCCAGCAAGACAACCCGACGAAGACCGCGGTCGCCGTGGCGCAGCCGTAGACGCTCACGATCCACGGACGCGCCGGCTGCCGCCTGGGCACGAAGAGCGGCCAGACCGACGCCGTGACCACGCAGCTCACCGCGAGGGCGAGGTGCCGCGGCGTCGGGCCGGCGGCCGGCTCCGGCGTAGCGGCGATGGCGAGCGTGGAAAGGCCGGTCAGCATCAGCACGACGCGGGCCGGCCCGCGTACCGCGGTGAGGCCAGCGCCGGTCGCGACCTGACAGCCGCCGACGAGCAGCAGGGCGGCGGTCATCACCCACCTGTCGGTTCCCGCCTGGCCAGCCAGCACGCTCATCGTCTGCCGCATCGGGCTGTACGAGGCCGGCTGCAGTGCGCCAGCGATCAGCCAGCCGCCGGTCAGCACAACCGGCACCAGGCAGGCCGTGACGACCACCCAGCCATGGACTGGCCGCCAGGCGGGTGTCTGCGGCGGCGAGTACACCGCGGTTGCCGGCTGCACGGCAGCCGCGGCCGGGCCAGGACGCGCGAGGTCTGGTTCTGATCGGCTGCGCGCGGGGTCCGGACGCGCAAGCTGAGTCATGGCCCCTCCGTGAGCCACATCCCAGTTGGCTGCCAGACGGAGACGCTGGTGGTCCTTCGGCAGGCGGACCGCCGAGATGGCGGCATCACCCGATATGTGCCGCCTTGCGGCCGCACGCTGACAACCGGCCATCGTGACCGACAGCATGGCCCGCGGCCTGGCTATTCCTGCTGCCCGTCGGTGGCGCGGCGTGCTGCGGGGGCGCCGGATTGCGGCCGGGCTACCGTACGGCTGCGGGCTGGACCGCGCGGAACGGCCAGTCGTTCCCCGCCAGCGCGCCGGGGAAGAGGTGCCAGGTGGTATCGGACGCGGCCGGTACGGACCTGGGGTTCGCATCGTGCGCAGCCGTGCCACCCGCGGCTCGCGCAGGACGCCGCGTGGTCGGCCGGCCCTTGAACAGGGCCGTGGTTGGTGACCGAGCCAGTGGTCAGTACATCCAGACAGCGCGGGCCTTGACGGGTCGGGAGGGCTGCTGCTAAACATTTGTTTCGTTAAACATTTGTTTAGCAAACTCCGCGCTGGTGACGGCTGACCAGCACGAAGGCAACCGGTCAGCTCCCTGTCTCCGAGGAGCCCTCTTGATCCAGATCACGGACCTGCGAGCCGAGGACAATCTGTCGGCCGTCACTCTGCCTCGCGCAGCAGTCGACGTCGAGCAGGTTCTCGGGGTCGTGCGAGACCTGGCCGAGGAGGTCCGAAGCGGGGGGTCAGAGGCGATTCTCAGCATCAGCGAGCGGCTGGACGGGGTCAGGCCGCCATCGCTGCGGGTGCCGCCGGACGCGATCGCCGAAGCGCAGGCAGGGCTCGCGCCGAGCGTAACCGCCGCGCTTGAGGAATCCATCCGCCGGGCGCGGATGGTGCATCGGTCGCAGCGGCCTGCCGAGCACGTGACGCACGTCGTTCCCGGCGGGACCGTTACTCATCGGTGGATCCCGGTGCGCCGGGTCGGGCTGTACGTGCCGGGCGGGCGCGCGGTCTACCTCAGCTCCGTCGCCATGAACGTCGTCCCGGCCCAGGAGGCCGGGGTCAGCTCGCTGGCGATCGCCTCACCACCCCAGCGAGACAACGGGGGGCTGCCGCATCCCGAGGTGCTCGCCGCGGCCGGGCTGCTCGGCGTCGACGAGGTCTACGCGGTCGGCGGAGCCCAGGCTGTCGCCATGTTCGCCTACGGAGCCAGTTCGCACGACGGTGCGATTGAGTGCGCGAAGGTCGATCTGGTCACCGGACCAGGAAACATCTGGGTCACCGCCGCGAAGCGCCTGGTCAAGGGGACTGTCGGCATCGACTCTGAGGCAGGGCCGACCGAGATCGCGATCGTGGCCGATGAGCACGCCGACCCGAGGTGGATCGCTGCGGACCTGATCAGCCAGGCAGAGCACGACGATCATGCGGCCGCGGTCCTCATCACCGCGAGCAAGCCCCTTGCCGAAGCCGTCGTCCTGAGTCTCCAGGAGCAGGTTCCTGCCACCAAGCACGCCGACCGGATCCGTACCGCCCTGTCCGGGCCGCAGTCACGCATTCTCCTGGTCAGGGATCTAGAAGCGGGACTGCAGCTGGCGGACGCATACGCCGCCGAGCACCTCGAAATCCACGCTCGCGACGCAGCCGCCTTGGCATGGCGAGTTCGCAATGCCGGGGCCATCTTCGTCGGCCCGCACTCTCCGGTCTCGCTCGGCGACTACTGCGCGGGATCTAACCACGTTCTGCCAACTCGCGGCTGCGCCTGCCACTCCAGCGGGCTTTCGGTTCACAGCTTCCTGCGTCAAGTGCAGGTGGTCGACTATGACCGGGCCGCGCTTCAGCAAGCTGCAGGCTTCGTGGAGGTTCTCGCCCACGCCGAAGACCTGCCTGCTCATGCCCAGGCGATATCCGCCCGTTTCAGCGGCGGCGCCAGTACCTGACATTCCGGACCCGGCGCCTCTGCGTCCTGGGCCCCTTCGCAAGCAATGTGGAGGAGATATGCCGACATTCCATACTCCCGCAGGAGGAAGCCCAGCGCTGGCCGGCCGGTATGCACTCAGCCGCCGGCAGCTTCTGCGAGGCGCTTCCGCGCTCGGCGTGAGCTCGCTCGCCGCACCGCTGCTCGCGAGCTGCAGCAGCGGGCCGTCAGCGGCCGGATCTTCAGGGAACTCCACCTTCGGCGTTGCCTTCACGTCCGGCATCGACACCCTGAACCCGATCGCGACCATCGACGTGATGCCGTCGAAGATCGCTCAGCTCATCTTTCCCTACCTGGTGAACCAGGCGGCACCGAAGACGCCGCTGGTGCCTGACTTCGCCAGCAAGTGGACCACATCTTCCGATGGCCTGCAGATCACGTTCGACACCCGGCCGGATGGCCGCTGGAGCGACGGGAAGCCGATTACCGCGGCGGACATCGCCTTCACCCTGAACACCCTGGTGAAGTTCCAGACCGGGCCAGCCGCGAACCTCGCGTCCTACGTCGACGGGATCACCCAGGCAGTCGCGTCGACGCCGACGACGGTCACCATCCACTACGCCAAGCCGGTAGCGGCGGCGCTGGTGAGCCTCGCCTCGATCCCGATCCTGCCCGAGCACGTCTGGAGCGCCGCAGCCAAGGGCAGCGGCGCCGGCCTGAAGACCTTCCAGGTGTCCGCCGGAGCGGTGACCGGCGGGCCGTTCCTGCTGAGCAGCTATTCGCAGAACCAGGCCGCCGTCCTCAGCGTTGCCCCCAAGGCATACGCCAAGCCGCACGTGCATGAAATCGGATTCCTGCCGAGCAGTTCAGAGTCCGGTGCGATCGGCGCGCTGCGCAACGGCACGGCGGCGGCGCTGGACGCGGGCGCGGTGGTGCCGCAGGGCCTCAGCAGCCTTGCGGCCAGCGGATTCAAGGTGAACTACAGTCCCGGGCTGATCTGGTACGAGATCGCGTTCAACTCCAACCCCGCGAAACGGACGCACCGCGAGCTGCTTGACCCGCGCGTCCGGATGGCGCTCTCGCTCGCTACGG
This sequence comes from Streptosporangiaceae bacterium, assembly GCA_030039155.1. GTDB lineage: Bacteria > Actinomycetota > Actinomycetes > Streptosporangiales > Streptosporangiaceae > JOPF074. Next base: position 10,249 of record JASHQL010000112.1, read on the forward strand.
ACAGGCAGCGGATCGTGGACGTCGCTCTGTTCGGCCACGGCCAGCCCGGCTCCACGATCATCCCGCCCGGCATGGGCGTATGGCACAACTCGTCGATTCCAGTCGACCCGTTCGACTTGACCCAGGCGGGCCAGATTCTCGATCAGCTCGGCTACAAGAAGGGCTCGGACGGCATCAGGCAGGCGAACGGCCAGCCGATGTCCTACCCGATGCCGCTGGCCAACGACATGCCGTACCAGCCGATATTCGACATCATCCAGTCAGACTGGGCGAAGATCGGCGTGGCACTGCAGGGCCAGCCGATGGATGGCAGCGCCGAGTACCTGGCGACCACCAATCCCAATGGCAAGTACCTCGACAACGACGTCTCCATGTGGTGGTGGGCTGGGCAGCTGGATCCGAATTTCTTCCTGAGCCTGCTCACCAAGGCGCAGCTCGACGGGTTCAGCGACACCGGCTACGTCAACGCCCAATACGACCAGCTGTTCGCCGAGCAGAGCACGACGCTTGATACGTCCAAGCGAGCCGGCATCATTCACCAGATGCAGGAGATCGCCAACCGGGACAGGCCCTACCTCGTGCTGTGCTACGTGGACGCCTTCAGCGCGGTCAGCAATAGCTGGACCGGGATCTCCACCTCGGCCACCGGCGACTTCTCCCCGACGTCCAAGCAATGGGCGCTGTCGGTACGGCGAAACTCATGACCGTAGCCGCGGCCACGAGACGTAGCTTCTTCACGCCGCGGGTGAGCTACCTGCTCAAGAGGTTCGGCGGCGCCATTCTCATCATCTTCATCGCGGCCACGCTCAACTTCCTGATCTTCCACCTGGCACCCGGCAACGCGGCCCAGGCACTGAGCCGGGTGCCAGGAGGATCAGCCCGGCTGCAGCGTGTGCTGGCGCGGGAATTCGGGCTCAACGAGCCGCTCGTGGACCAGTACGGCCACTACCTGGACAACCTGGTCCACGGCCGGCTCGGGGTTTCTTACCAGAACCAGCAGCCGGTCGCCGACAACCTCCGCACCGAGCTCGCGAACACCATCCCCATGGTGCTCGCCGGAACCATCTTCGCCGCGGTGATCGGCATCACCATCGGCGTGATCGCCGGGGCCAGGCGATCCTCACTGACAGACGTCGTCAGCATCAGCACCGCGATGGTGCTCTACTCGCTGCCAGCCCAGTGGGTGGGCCTGGTCCTGATCATCATTTTCGGGCGGTTCCTTCCTACCCAGGGCGAGCAGAACCCGTTCCTGCTCCACCCTTCCCTCATGCAGCACCTGCTGGACGTCGGCCGGCACATGATCCTGCCGTCTCTCACCTTCGGCTTGGTGCTGCTCGGGCAGTTCGCCATCATCGCCCGGTCCTCGATGGTGGAAGCACTGAGCGAGGACTACATCGTGACCGCCCGCGCGAAGGGCCTGCCGTTCCCCAGGATCGTGCGCAAGCACGCGCTCCCGAACGCGTTGCTGCCGACCATCACGCTGACCGCGCTGTCCCTGGGCTCGGTGGTCGGCGGCGCCATCCTCGTGGAGATCGTCTTTTCCTGGCCGGGCATCGGCGAGGCCACCTACCAGGCAGTGACCGCCCGCGACTACCCGATGCTCGAGGGACAGTTTCTGGTCCTGGCGATCGCGGTCGTGATCTGCAATCTGGTCGCGGACCTGCTGTACTTCCGCCTCGATCCGAGGGTGCGCACGTGACCTGGGTGCGATCGCTTTGGCGGCGGGGCTCGCGGCTGGCCCGCCGGTACCCGGCTGCCACCGCGGGCGCGGTCATTCTCCTGCTGGCCGGGATCGTGGCCATCTTCGGCAGCGCCATCGCTCCCTACGGCCAGCTGACGCAGGTCGGGCCGCCGTTTGGCGCGCCGTCGGCTGCGCACTTGCTCGGACTCACGGATACCGGCGCAGACGAGCTGAGTCAGCTGATCATCGGCACCAAGATAACGATGCTGGTCGGGGTCTCGGCAGCGATCATGGCGGCCGTGCTCGGCGGCGGTCTCGGCCTGATCGCGGGCTTCTTCAGCGGCGCGGCAGACGGCATCATCAGCCGTGTCGTCGACTACCTGCTGGTGATCCCGGTGCTGCCACTCGCGATCGTCATCGCCACGTTGTGGGGGCCAAGCCTGCTGAACGTCATCCTCCTGATCGGCTTCCTCTCCTGGCCGCCGACGACCAGGCTGATCCGGTCCCAGGTGAAGAGCACCGCCCAGCGCGTCTTCGTGGCGCGCTCGCGGTCTCTGGGAGCTAGGCCGTCCCGCATCATCACCAGCCATGTGCTCCCGTCGGTCGGGCCGCTGATCGCGGCCACCACGGTCATCTCCATTGGCAACGCGATCTTCTTTGAGGCCGCGCTGTCGTTCCTCGGGCTGTCCGACCCGTCGGTGATCTCCTGGGGGGACATGATCGCCAACGCGTTCGACCGCGGCGCGTCCACGGCCGGCGCCTGGTGGGCGGTGATTCCGCCGGGAGCAGCGATCGGCCTCGTCGTGCTTGGCGCCACGCTGCTGGGACGCGGCGTCGAAGATGCCCTGAATCCGCGGCTGCGCAACGCGCCCGCGCGGGCCAGCTTCAAGGTCATCTCCGCTGGGCCTCGCCCGGAGCCTGCGCAGACGCTGCCCGGGCCGGCCGCGCCGCTGCTCCAGCTTTCCGGGCTGAACGTCCAGTTCAGCTTGCCCAGCGGAAACCTGCACGCGGTCCGCGACGTGAACCTCGTGATCGCCAGGGGACAGCGCTTCGGCCTGGTCGGTGAATCCGGCAGCGGCAAGTCGACGACGCTGCTCGCGACGATGGGCCTGCTGCCCTCGACCGCCACCGTCAGCGGCCAGGTCCTGCTGAACGGCACCGACATCCTGGCTGGCGGCGAAGCCGGGATCCGGCGGTACCGCTGGATCAGCCTGGCCATGGTGTTCCAGGGCGCGATGAACGCGTTCAACCCGGTGCGGACCATCCGCAAGCAGATCCGCGAGCCGCTGCTCTTTCACCGGGTCAGTTCCTCCCGCGGCCAGGCCGACGCCAGGGTCGATGAGCTGCTTCAGATGGTGGGGCTCCCGGTCAGCAAGGCGGAAAGCTATCCGCATGAGCTGTCCGGAGGCATGCGCCAGCGTGCCGCGATTGCCATGGCGCTCGCCTGCTCACCCGACGTGCTGCTTGCCGACGAGCCGACCACCGCGCTGGACGTGATGGTCCAGGCGCAGATCCTGGACCTGCTCACCCGGCTCTCCGACGAACTTGGCCTCGCGGTCATCCTGGTGACGCACGATCTCCCGCTCATCGCCGGGTTCTGCGACCGGGCGGCTGTGATGTACGCAGGTGAGGTCGTGGAGACCGGCCCGATCCAGGCACTGCTCGACTCGCCGCGCCATCCGTACACCCGGCGGCTTATCGAGGCAACGCCCGACCTGCACGGGCAGCGGTCGATCGTGCCGATACCAGGCACACCGCCGCGGCTCGATCAGCTCGTCAGCGGCTGCGCCTTCGCGCCACGGTGCGACCAGGTGTTGTCCGTATGCGCCGAGGTCGCGCCCGCCTACACCCGGCTTGGCGGCGGCGACCATGCCGTCCGCTGCCACCTCTGCACACAGGAAGCCGAGCACGTCTAGATGCCTGCCACTCCCGGCCTTGAAGTACAGGACCTCAGCGTCAGATTCCCGGCCCCGCGGGGAGCCGGCCGCGGCCTGTTGAGCCGCCTGCAGATACCAGTGGTTGACGGCATCTCCCTGTACGTCCCGCCGGGAAAGCTCGTTGCGCTGGTGGGTGAGTCAGGTTGCGGCAAGACCACGACCGCGAACGCCATCCTCCGCCTCGTCGAGCCCGCAGGCGGCACGATCCGGCTCAATGACACCGAGATCAGCGCGATCCCGCACCGGCGGCTCAGGGAGACCAGGCGGCGGATGCAGCTGGTCTACCAGGACCCGTACGAATCACTCGATCCGCGCTGCCGGGTGCGCGCCATCATCGAGGAGCCGATCCGCATTCACAAGCTCGCCAGGTCCCCCGAGGAACGGCGCAGGATGGTCCACGACGCTCTTGAGCGGGTCGGCCTGCGTCCCGCCAGCGCGTTCGCCGACCGGCATCCGCACGAGCTGTCCGGCGGGCAGCGCCAGCGGGTCGCGATCGCCGCCAGCCTGAGCCTCAGCCCCGACCTGCTGATCGTCGACGAGCCGGTCTCGATGCTCGATGTCTCGGTCCGCGCCAGCATCCTGGACCTGTTGTGCGACCTCCGCACGCTCGGCATGGCCATCCTGATGATCACCCATGACCTTGCGACGGTCGCTCAGTACGCCGACGGCGTGGCGGTGATGTATCTCGGGCGGATCGTCGAGCAGGGCCCGGCTGAGGTCGTGATCGAGAACCCGAAGCACCCCTACACCAAGGCCCTGCTGTCCGCAGTCCCGTCGTTCGACGACAGCCGAAGGCGGTCTCGCCAGCTGCTGCCTGGCGAGATCCCCGACCCGCTGCACCTGCCGACTGGCTGCCGGTTCCGCAATCGCTGCCCGATCGCGGCGGATGTCTGCGCCGAGCAGGATCCGCAGCTGCGAGAGCTGGACGGCAGCACCGGGCAT
>JASHQL010000113.1 GCA_030039155.1 Streptosporangiaceae bacterium
ACCATCGCCCGCGGCGCCGACGCGCTCGCCGACGCCGACGCGATCCGCACGCTGCTCAGCTCGCCGAAGGAGGAGTCCGAGCTGACCATGTGCACCGACGTGGACCGCAACGACAAGTCGCGGATCTGCGTGCCGGGCAGCGTCAAGGTGATCGGCAGGCGGCAGATCGAGCTGTACAGCAGGGTCATCCACACCGTGGACCACGTGGAGGGGCGGCTGCGGCCCGGCTTCGACGCGCTTGACGCGTTCCTCACCCACATGTGGGCGGTCACCGTGACCGGCGCGCCGAAGACCTGGGCCATGCAGTTCATCGAGGACCACGAGGACGGCCCGCGGCGCTGGTACGGCGGCGCGGTCGGCATGATCGGCTTCGACGGCGGCATGAACACCGGGCTGACGTTGCGCACCGCGCACATCACCGGCGGGGTCGCCGCGGTCAGGGCAGGCGCGACGCTGCTGTTCGACTCCGACCCAGACGCCGAGGAGCAGGAGACCAGGCTGAAGGCCAGGGCCCTGCTGGAAACGCTGACCGAGGTCGGGCGCGCCGATTTTGCCCGGGAACGAAGGACCGGTGGCTCATCGCCGGCCGCCAGCGCGGCGGCCGCCGGCGGCGGTGCCGACGTGGCCGGATCGGCTGCCGGCCGGCCGCAGCGGGTGCTGCTTGTCGATCACCAGGACTCGTTCGTGCACACGCTGGCCAGCTACTTCGCCGAGCAGGGCGCGCTGGTGACCACGCTGCGGGCCGGCTTCGACCCGGCGCTGCTCGACGAGTTCGCGCCCGACCTGGTGGTGCTGTCGCCCGGTCCTGGCCGGCCTGCCGACTTCGGCTGCGACAAGCTGCTGGCGGCGCTGGACGAGCGCGCGCTGCCGGCGTTCGGCGTCTGCCTGGGCCTGCAGGCGATGGTCGAGCACGCGGGCGGCTCGCTCGGGCTGCTCGACACCCCGGCGCACGGCAAGCCAGGCGTGGTGCAGGTGCTCGGCGGGTCGCTGCTCGCCGGGCTGCCGCCCACGTTCACCGCGGCCAGGTATCACTCGCTGCACGCCAGGCCCGAGCAGGTCACCGGCGGGTTCACGGTCACGGCGGCGACGCCGGACGGCGTGGTCATGGCCATCGAGGACGAGGCCTGCGGGCGGTGGGCCGTGCAGTTCCACCCAGAGTCGATCCTGACCACGGCCGCCGGCGCCGGTCACCAGGTGATCGCGAACGTGCTGCGGTTGTGCCGGTCTCGCTAGCCGGCTGCAGCGCGCCGCGACATCTTGCGGCTACACCGTGCCGCTACACCTTGCGGCTACACCGTGCCGCTACACCGTGCCGCTACACCGTGCCGCTACACCTTGCGCAGGCCGCGGGCGAAGCCGAGCAGGTGCGCCCTGCTCTCCTTGCTCGAGTACGCGCCGTAGTGCCGCTTGCCGCTGTGCCAGGTGAGCAGCAGTGTGATGCCCTTGGCGCTGCAGGCCGGCTCGCCCTTGCTGCCGCACAGGCCGTACAGGATCGCGGTCGTGCCCTGCACCCGGTCGGTGCCGAGCCTGGTGAATCCCATCGCGCTGATGCACTTGCCTGACGACTGGTTGAGCGCGAACGTCTCGCCGCCTGACTTGAGGTAGCCGGCCGCCACCAGCTTCCTGAACCGGTTGTGCCCGACCGGGCAGCTGTCCACCACGATCCGGCCGTGCCGGTGCAGGCCGTAGGTCTGGGTCGGGTGCTTGAGGTGGAAGTGCGCGGCGCGCTGGGCGGCGCCCCAGCTGTTGTACGAGGCGAGCGGTGCCGCGGCCGCGCCGAGGGCTGGCGCGGCGGCAATCAGGGCCGCGGCCGTCAGGGCAGGCGCTAACCCGGCAGTGACGGCGAGCCTGGCGGGGACCTTGCCGATGAGGGACATCGTGTTCTCTCTCCTGAGTTCGCTGGGGGTAATCGTGTTCTGACTGTGAGTAGTCAGACAGGTTCAGGATGTTACCGAAGAACCGGGCCCGTGGCAGCCGCCTGTTGTCACTCGCGGCCGGTATCGTCCGTGGCATGAAGAGCGTGCAGCCAGAGGTGTTCCTGGTCGCCAGGCCGTCGATCGACTACCAGGCGTTCGCCGACTACCTGCACCAGGTTGGCGGGGACAGCTGGCTGGAGAAGCTGGACCGCGGCGACCTGGACGACGCGCAGAACCTGGTCGAGTTCGCCGGGAAGATCTGCTACCGGTCCTGGGAGCCCGGCCTGAACCCGAACATCAGCCGGGTCAGGACCGACCAGGAGCAGTACCTGACGCAGGGCATCCTGGCGCAGCTGCACGGCTCGGTGCTCGAGCACGCCAGCTTCAGCTTCGTGCTGCACAACGTCTCCAGGGTCGCCACCCACGAGCTGGTCAGGCACCGGCCCGGCGTGGCGATCTCGCAGGAGTCGCTGCGCTTTGTCCGGCTCACCGACATCCCGTTCTGGTTCCCCGACTGGGCCAGCCAGGACGAGGAGCTGATGAAGCGCGCCACCGGGCTGCTCGAGCAGATGGAGGAGTTCCAGCGCTGGCTGGCCGACCACTTCGGGCTGGACGAGCCGGGCGTGAAGTTCAGCGAGAAGAAGCACAAGACCTCGTTCATGCGCAGGTTCGCGCCGGACGGGGTGGCCACCGGGATGCTGTGGACCGCGAACATCAGGACACTCAGGCACACCATCGAGGCGCGCACCGACACCGGCGCCGAAGAGGAGATCAGGCTGATCTTCGGCAAGATCGGCGAGCTGATGCGGGCCGAGGCGCCGGTGCTGTTCGGCGACTACACGGTCACCGACGGCGCCTGGGTGCCGCGCTGGCGCAAGGTCTAGCCTGGCGCGCGCTGGCCGGCTCGCCCGCCGCTACTGTTGGCCAGGAAGCCAACTGAGTCGCAGCGGAGGGTACGCCGATGCCCGAGATGAGCTATCCGGTTGCCGATGGTGAAGTGCGCGGGTACCTCGCGGTGCCGCCTAGCTCGCCTGGCTCAGCTGGCTCGCCTGGCTCGGCTGGCCCGTGGCCCGGCGTCGTGGTCATCCACGAGGCGTTCGGGCTGAACGACGACATCAGGGCCAAGGCCGACGAGTTCGCCGCGCACGGCTACCTCGCGCTCGCGCCCGACCTGTACCGGGGCAAGTCCTGGATCCGCTGCATACGCTCCGCCTTCGGTCAGCTCAGGGCCGGGTCTGGTGCCGCGTTCACCGCGCTCGAGGCGGCCAGGGCGGTGCTGGCGGCGCGCGATGACTGCACCGGCAAGACCGGCGTGATCGGCTTCTGCCTGGGCGGCGGCTTCGCGCTGCTGTGCGCGCCGCGGGACGGCTTCGCCGCCGCCTCGGTGAACTACGGCATGGTGCCGGACGACGCCGAGCAGGTGCTGGCCGGTGCCTGCCCGATCGTGGCCAGTTACGGCGCCCGCGACTCGATGGGCACCAAGCCGCCCGAGCGGCTGCAGCGGGCGCTCGCGGTGCTCGACGTGCCGCACGACGTGAAGATCTACCCAGGCTCCGGGCACCGGTTCATGACCGAGTCAAGCGGGGCAATGGGAGCGCTGTCGAAGCTGACCAAGATGTCGTTCCAGAAACAGGACGCAGCAGACTCGTGGCAGCGGATCTTCGCGTTCTTCGGCACCCACCTGGCCGCCCCGCCCGCAGCCCCCAAATCACCCTAAACTCCCGCGCCACCCGCGGCCAGTTTCGTCATTTCATCGATTCTGGTGGTGACGAAAGGGACGAAGCTCACATCCGGACAGCGAGAATCGATGAAATGTCGCGGATGATCTTCGGTGCGGCTGCTGTCCGGCCCGTTGAGCCGATGTCCGGAGTGGCCCGGGCCGGCTAGGCGCCGGTCGGCAGCGGGGTCGGCAGCCCGTAGGACTCGGGCAGCGGGTCGTGGTGGATCTGGCTGGCGGGTACGTGCGCCGACAGCATGAGCGCGGTCTGCCTGACCATCTCGTCCGGGCCGCAGATGTAGGCCTCGGCGTTGTCGAACAGCCCGGAGCCGCCGACCACCTCCGGCAGCAGCCCGGACAGCCCGCCGGCCGACCGCTCCTCGGACAGCACCGGGATGACCCGCAGCTGCGGATAGCCGGCCGCAAGCGCGCCGAGGTCGGCCATGTCGTACAGGTCGGCCGGCCGCCTGGCGCCGAAGAACAGCGTGATCCGCCGCGGCCGGCCGGCCTGCGCCTGCCGCACCAGCTGCTCGATGATCGCCTTGACCGGGGCCAGCCCGGTGCCCCCGGCGATCGCCAGCACGTCCCGCTCGCTGTGCACGGCGGTCTGCGCGGTCATGCAGCCGTCCGCGGCGCCAAGCAGCACGGTGTCGCCGACCAGCGAGTGGTAGACCAGCGCGTTGCTGACCAGCCCGCCGGGCACGGCGCGGACGTGCAGGTCCAGGACGCCATCGCGGCGCGGCGCGTTCGCCACCGAGAACGGCCGCCACACCCGCGGCCAGCGGGCCACCTCCACCTGTACGAACTGGCCGGCCTGGTAGCGCAGCGGCTGATCCGGCTTGATGCTGACCACGGCGATCGTCGGCGAGCGCAGCTCGTGCGCCACCAGCTCGCCGGTCCACCAGGCAGGCTGAGCCGCCGCATCGGCGGCCGCGGTCGCCTGCATGACGCCGGTGGCGTAGCTGGCGACAGCACGCCAGGCCGCGCCGGCCTGCGGCGTCCAGACCGGGCCGGCGAAGTGCTCGGCTGTGTCAAGCAGCGCGTCGAAAAACGCCTGGTAGTGCCAGTCGCGCACGCCGAACTTGCGGTGCTGGCGGGCCAGGCTGATCAGGTAGGCCTCGCAGGCGGCAATGTTGTCCAGGCTCCAGACAAGCTGGCTGAGCGCGCCGAACACGCGTTGCCGGAGCCCGCACAGGCTCAGCGGGAACATCGCCTGGAGCTGCGCATTGCTGTCGAAGAGCCGGGCAAAAAAGTATTCCATCGCCACATCGCAGTCATTCGTCATGGCGGCGAAAGTCTCTTTTACCAGCCGGGCATCGAAATCTGGCGCGGCGCGACCGGGCTCGTTCGATTCTGCCGGCGGCCTTTGATTGCTCTCGGTTCGCGTCGGCGGCGCCGATGACGGAGCGTCATATGAAGCGTCGATATGCGAGTCATGGGCTTGAGTTAAGGCGGAAATCAAGCCAGATCGTCTTCCCGGCCGATGGCGGATCCGGCCGGACGGTGGCTGACCTGCCAGTCCTTCCGGCCGTGCGTCCGGAAACCCCCCATCAAGCGCGATTGCCACAACGCCGAGTCTGGCACCCTGACGTGCTGCATACAACCCATATCCGCCAGTCAACGTGAACAAGCACTCAGCGTAACGGAATGCCGTTCGGCTGATCTTCAACGACTGATGCTTTATCGCCCGGATTGTTTTCTCCGGGTGTCACCCGGTGAAATGCTGACTGGTCACTCAGCAGGACGCTACTGTCCGGACTTCCCGCTACCGGAACGCCGCGCGGAACGGACAATCGGTCGCTCTCGTCGCTGTGCTGCCGCCCTTCTGCAATTGATTGCAGAGGGGCTTCTTGCTGGATCGCTGGCTCACTCTGGAACGGACAGAGCTGTCGTTCTGCGGTTTTCCTGCAATTGATTGCAGAACGGCGCGGCCTGGCCGGCCGCGGCAGCGCGGCTGTCCTGCTGGCTCGCGGGCGGCTGTCCTGCTGGCGGCCGGGGCGGCGACTGCGCTGCGGCTACCGCCGGGCAGCGGCGGAGCCACCGTCATATGCTCGGCGGGTGACTTCACCCGGATATCTGCGTTTTCCGCACGTGCATGACGATCTTCTCGTTTTCGTCGCCGAGGAGGATGTCTGGCTGGCGCCGGTGACCGGCGGCCGTGCCTGGCGAGTATCGGCAGGCGACCTGCGGGCCAGCAACCCGCGGCTGTCCCGTGACGGCACCCAGATCGCCTGGACCGGCCGGCGCGACGGCGCGGCCGAGGTCTACCTGACCCCGGCCGACGGCGGGGTCAGCAGCAGGCTCAGCTACTGGGGCGACTCGACCACGCGCGTCTGCGGCTGGAGCCCCGACGGCGAGGTGCTCGCGATCAGCGCGGCCGGCCAGCCGTTCCGCGACCACAGCTGGGCCTACGCGATCGCGGCCGCCCCGGCCGCCGCTGACCAGGACGGTGCCGGGCCGCGGGTGCGCCAGCTGCCGTTCGGCCCGGTCACCGATCTGGCCATGGAGCCGTCTGGCACCGCGCTGCTCACCGGCGCGCTGGGCGAGCCGGCCTGGTGGAAGCGCTACCGCGGCGGCACGGCGGGCCGGATCTGGGTCAGCGAGGCGGCCGGCGGCCAGGCCACGGCCGGCGAAACCGGGCAGCCGTTCCGCCGGCTGCTCGCCGACCTCGGCTCGCACCTGGCCAGCCCGATGCTGATCGGCGGCCGGCTCGCGTTCCTGTCCGATCACGAGGGCACCGGCAACATCTACTCGGTCGCGCTCGACGGCACCGGCCTGCGGCGGCACACCGACCACGACGGCAGCTACGCCAGGCACGCCAGCACCGACGGGCAGCGGATCGTCTACTGCTGCCGTGGCCAGCTGTGGCTGCTCGACGGGCTGGACGCGCCGGCCCCGCAGCCGGTGCAGATCAGCCTGGGCTCCGCGCGCCCAGGCCGGGCGCCGCGGCTGATCACCGCCGCAGATCACCTCGGCAGCCTGAGCTGCGACTCCACCGGCCAGGCAAGCGCGGTCGAGGTGCGCGGCACGGTGCACTGGCTGACCCACAGGGACGGTCCGGCCAGGGCGCTTGCGGTAGCGCCGGACGCCAGGGCCAGGCTGCCGCGGGTACTTGGCAAGGACGGGCTCGTGGTCTGGGTGACCGACGCCGACGGCCAGGACGCGCTGGAGGTCGGCGGCACCGACGCCGACGGTGCAGCGGTGCCGACCCGCCGGCTGGCAGCCGGCGCCATCGGCCAGCCGACCGCGATCGCGGCCGCGCCGGACGGCAGCAAGGTTGCGGTCGCCGCCCGCGACGGCAAGCTGCGCGTGGTGGACACCGGCTCGGCGGACGTCACCGAGCTGGCCAGCTCGGACAACGGCCAGATCACCGGCCTGTGCTGGTCCGATGACGCTGGCTGGCTCGCCTGGTCGCAGCCGGAACGGCTGACCGGAGACATCGACCTGTCCCTGCAGCGCAGGATCAGGGTCGCCAACCTGGCCAGCGGGCAGGTGCTCGACGCCACCGACGGCAGGTTCTCCGACAGCGACCCGGTGTTCTGTGCCGACGGCAAGTACCTGGCGTTCCTCTCGGTACGCAGCTTCGACCCGATCTACGACGCGCACGCGTTCGACCTGTCGTTCCCGTTCGGCGCCCGGCCGTACCTGCTGCCACTCGCCGCGGCCACGCCATCGCCGTTCGCGGCGCAGCCGGGCGGCCGCCGGATCGGCGCGGCCAGGGAGAAGGACAACGGCGACGAGGCGGCCGCCGGGCCGGCTCCGGTCGTCATCGATCCGGACGGGCTGCCCGCGCGGGTGGTGCCGCTGCCGGTGCCTGAGGCCAGGTACGCCGCGCTGCGCGCGGTCACCGGCGGGCTCGCCTGGCTGCGCGAGCCGCTGACCGGGAACCTCGGCGAGGGCGGCGCCAGGCTCACCGACGACGCGCCGCGCCCGGCGCTTGAGCGGTTCGACTTCGGCCGCCAGGACGTGCAGGTGCTGCAGGAGCAGGCCGACTGGTTCGAGGTGAGCGGCGACGGCAGCCGCCTGGTGGTAGCTGACGGTGACACCCTCGCGGTGCTGCCGGCCGACCACAAGGCCGATCG
>JASHQL010000114.1 GCA_030039155.1 Streptosporangiaceae bacterium
CAGGCCATCATCCCGGCCAGCGCCGCGGCCGCCAGCGCGATCGCGACTATCGGCACGCCGAATCCGACCCCGAAGTGGGTCAGCAGCCGGTTGAAGGCCTGCATCACGCCGGCGGTGAAGCTGATCTGACGGGACGGTACGACCCAGGAGATCGCCAGCGTCGGGAAGATGAACACCGCCAGGCAGAGGCCAAGGGCAAGGAAGATCGACTTTGGATAGTCGCGGCCCGCGTTCTTGAGTTCGTCTACGTGCACGGCGTTGACTTCGACGCCGGCGTAGGTGAAGAAGCTGTTGACCACCAGCACGATGCTGGCGATGCCCTGCCAGGCGGGCAGGATGTGGTGGGCCGTCATGGGTGCGTCAGGGTGGTGCCCCTGCAGCAGGTAGGCGACGCCGAGCGCCACGATGATCACTCCGGGGATCAGCGTCCCGATCACGGTGCCGCTCGACGAGAGCGCGGCCACCAGGATCGACCCGCGTGACGTCACCAGGACGCCGGCCCAGAACATGACGATGATGACGACGGCCGTGTACACGCCGTTGCCGGCCAGGCTCGGGTCGAAGGCGTAGGCGAGCGTATCGGCGATGTAGGCAAGCAGTGCCGGGTAAAAGAAGATCGTCTGCGCGAACTCGCACCAGACGGCAAGCAGCCCCCACGGGGGGGAGATGCCCTGCTCGACCCACTTGTAGACGCCGCCCTGCTGGCCAGAGGCCAGTTCGGCGGCGACCAGCGAGACGGGCAGGAAGAACAGGATCGCGGGCACCACGTAGAGCGCTACCGAGGCAAGCCCGAGCACAGCCAGCGGCGGCGTGGAGCCGAGGTTGCCGACCGAACCGACCGTGATGAACGCCAGCGTCACCCAGGTGATCAGCTTCCCGGCTGCCTGCGGCTTCGCCCGGCGGCGCATGAGCAGCCGGCTGTGCGTCGTGCTGCCGCCCGGCGCCAGCGTTGCCCGTGGCTGCCGGCGCCATCGTTCCCACATGGGTTATCCGCGCTCGAAGTGACGGGAGTCTGCTCGGTCGCACCGCTGTGCTTGTTGTGTCACACCCGCTCCTTGGTGCATGAGGTGCTCGGCAAGCATAGCCAGGGCGCTGCCCGCAGCACGGCTCCGCACCGCTCGGCAGGCGGCGCGGCCGGGGCTCAGCCTGGCGGGCGCTGGACGCCGTCGGCCCGCTTGCGGATGTCAGGGTCGGTGATCGCCGCGCGCAGCACGACGTCGGTCGCTGCCAGGTCGCTTGGGTTGACCCGTTGCACCAGTTCCCGGTTCAGCGCCTGCAGGACCTCGGTGACCGCCTCCGCGTAGGACAGGCCGGTCGTTGTCAGCACGACGTTGAGCTTGCGAGAATCGGCGCTGTCGCGCTCGGTGCGGGCGAGCCCCCGCTGCTCAAGTCCCTCGGCGACCTTGCGGGCCGCCTGGCGGGTCACGCCGAGTACCGCGGCGAGCTGGCCGACCGGCAGCGCGCGGCGGCGCAGGATGCGCATGACCGCGGCGTCGCTCTGCCGGTAGTCGGGGTAGCCGCGCGCGGCCAGCCCGGCCGCCATCTGCCTGACCCAGCTCCGCCGGGCCAGCGCGAGCAGGTCGCCGAACAGGTACTGCGGAGTTGACTGGGCAGCCACAAGACAGCATGCTAGACGATATGCAATCAGGTTGCATATCTGCCGCACCCTGGGCGTTCCGGTGATCGTCGGCGCCGGCGTGGTCGCTCTGCTCGCGCTGGCCGCCGTGGTCGCCAGCCTGACCTACCTGCATCTCGAGCCGACCGGGCTGTCGCCGGTGCGCAACGCGGTGAGCCAGTACGGCATCACCGACTTTCGGGCAGGCTACCGGGCCGCCACGATCGCGTTCGCCGTGGCCGGGATCGCGCTGGCGACCGCCCTGCACCGGGAGCTGTCTGGTCAGCGCGCCAAGCTCGTGCTGCTGCTGCTTGTGCTGTTCGCCGTTGCCAGGGCTGCGATCAGCTGGTTTCCGATGGATGCGCCAGGCACGGAGCGAACATCCACCGGCAGCATGCACGGCGTGCTGGCGATCGTCGCGTTCGGCGGAGTCACCGCCGCAGCGTTCAGGCTCGGCTCGGTGCTGTCGAGCGGCCCGCGCTGGCACTCGCTCGGCCCGGTGTCGGCCGGGCTCGGCTGGGCGATGCTTGGCTGCCTGCTTGCCATGATGCTGTCCCGCGGGCTGCCGTGGCTGCGGACCAAGTTCGGCGCGATCGAGCGCGCGTTCTATGCCTGCGCCATCGCCTGGTTCGCGGTGTTCGCGGTGGCGTCGGTCACCTCGGCCCGCTAGCCAGTCACCTCGGGCTGCTAGCCCGTCACCTGGGCCCGCCAGCCAGTCAGGCGCGGCGCAGCGTGGCCCGCCAGGCCTGCGCCGTGGTGCCGATCGGGCCGCGGTTGATGTCGAAGGTGTCTGCGGCGATCTCGGCCACGACCCAGCCGTCGCTGAACGCGTCGCGCAACTCGGCCTCGGTGACCCGGCGCGGGCCCAAGTCGCCGGGCTGCCGGTCGCTGAAGCACATCAGGTAGCAGGTGCCGCCTGAACGCAGCACCGACGCCAGGCTGCGCACGTAGCTGGCCCGGTCCGCGTCGCCGAAGACGTGGAACAGCCCGCTGTCGATCACCGTGTCGAAGGTCATGCCGAGCCGGTCAAGCCGCCGCGCGTCGGCTACCTCGAACCGCACGGTGAGCCCGCGCTCGGCCGCCTTGGTCC
>JASHQL010000016.1 GCA_030039155.1 Streptosporangiaceae bacterium
GATCAGCAGCAACGCGAACACGAACGCCAGGTACGACGCCTGCAAGGTGCCCATTCCGGTCATGCCGCCGGCCATGCCCATGCCGCCCGATGCGTGCGCCGCAGGTGCGGTGAACGCCACGAACATGTACAGCATGGCCGCGGCGTGGATCAGATGCGGTGCGCAGTGGCCGGCCGCGAGCGCGCGGACGCCGCTGGCCCGGCTGTCCCTGATCACCCGGTAGGCGAACCAGGCAGTCAGCACCGCGAAAATGCCGGCCCAGGCGTCGTTCGGCAGGGTTTGCAGGCTGGCGACCAGCATCCCTGCCATCGCGATGCCCATCAGCAGGTGCGAGATGTCAGTGTCGGCCAGGATCGCCTGCGTCCCGTGCCGCCACGGCCGCGCCACGACCAGGCGGGCCGCGCTCACCGCCGCGACCGCGAGCATAATCGCGGCGAACGTGTCCAGGATCCAGCCGGGAATCATGATGCGATCGTCCCTTCTGGGTTGGTGGCCGGGAGAACGGCAGTGCGTGCCTGCGCTGTGACTGGCGCGCGGATCGGCCAGTAGCTGAGGGCCAGCAGGATCAGCAGCGGTCCTGAGTTCGGGTCGGTGCCCCCGCCGGTCAGGATGCCGCCGAGGGCCTCGCCGAATACCCAGATCACCGCGGCCACCACGATGGCCAGGACCAGCGTCGGCCGAGTCGCCGAAGCGGGCAGGTACACGCCGACGCCGATGATGACCAGGGCGATGGCCAGCACGATCGAGGCGGCCAGGCCCTGATGCGCGACGAGCGAGGCGGCACCGCGCTCCAGCGCGGCCAGCCAGCCAGGCTCGCCGCTCTCCATGCTCGCGATCATGCTGTTCAGCGCCTGTGGCGCCCGGTTGGAGGGCAGCAGCGCGAAGTAGGCCAGGCTGAGCCAGAGCACGAGCCACAGCGCCCTGGCGATCGGTGCCCCGATAGCGCGGGCCGCGGTGAACGGAGCCGGCCTGCCAGCCAGGTCGGCCGGCCAGAGCAGCACCGCCAGCAGCGCGTAGATGATCACGGCGCCAGGGGCGCCGTTGACCGGGCTCGCGCTGCTGGTCAGGATCATGCCGAGCCCTTCGCCGAACCACCACACGCCGAGCGCCCATGCGATCGAGACGGCCAGCGCCAGCCGAACCGTCGGGCGGCACGCGATCCCGATCCCTATCAGCAGCTGGATCGTGGCGAAGATCGAGTTGAGCAGTACCGGGTGATGCGAGACCAGGGTCGCGTCCCAACTGATCGGGCTGGCGACGACGCGCGGATTGCCGGCCGCCGTCGCGCCGATCATCTGGTTGAACCCGCTGGAGAACATGAAGGACTGGTACTGCAGCAGCGCAACGAGCAGCCAGATCCCGGCCAAGGCCAGTTGCAGCAGCCGCCTGACGTCGGGCGCCGCCCTGGTCGTCTCGGCTCCGGCGCGTACTTTGCTCCGCCAGCCGGGACGGACGCCCGGCGCCGCGATATCGCTCATCTTGCTCTCCTCGGCTGCCCCGGCCTTCGGTGCATGCAGCAGGCTGCAGCCGGCCCTGGTATCGAGTGACCCTGGCCTCCTGGAATGCGCCTCTCAGGGGGCCCTAGAGAATTTGAGCCTGAATACTATCGGCCGCCTTTCGGAGGCTCAAGGGTTAGCAGGCAAAATTGCCACTCGTCACTTTCAATTCGGGAGAACTTGCAGGTAGGACGGCTGTCACGAATATTCGACCGCGCAGTCATTAAAGCCCCCCTGGGGTATTCGATAAACCAGGGGAGGGTATTCTCAGAACCCCGCCGGGGTATTAGCCGGAGCTCATGAAAAGGCGGTCGCTCAAGCCAGGGACGCGGTGCCCGCGCCGGTCCCCGCCTTGGCGTGGTCTGGCTGGACCGGGTCGAGGCCAGATTCGAGCACCGACCTCGCGGCAACCTGACTGTCCTGGTGGATCAGGTGCATGACGGCGTTGATGAGCGCCAGGTGGGAGAACGCCTGCGGGAAGTTGCCGAGGTGCCGCCCGGAGTGCGGCTCGATCTCCTCGGCGTACAGCAGCAGCGGGCTGGCCAGCGACAGCAGCTTCTCGCACAGCGCACGGGCCCGTGCCACCTCGCCGATCTCGGTCAGCGCGGAGACCAGCCAGAACGAGCAGATGGTGAACGTGCCCTCCTCGCCCTCGAAGCCGTCGTCGGTTTCCTCGACCCGGTAGCGCAGCACCAGTTCGTCCTCGGTGAGCTCGTCGGCGATGGCCAGCACCGTGGCGCGGACCCGCTCGTCGCCTGGCGGCAGGAAGCCGACCAGCGGGATCAGCAGGACCGAGGCGTCCAGCGCGGTGGTCTCGTAGTGCTGGCAGAAGACGCCGCGCTTGTCCAGGCCGTGCGCGCAGACGTCGGCGTGGATTTCCTCGGCGGCTCGGCGCCAGTCCGCGGCCAGCTCCGCTTCGCCGCGGAGTTCGGCGAGCTTCGAGCCGCGGTCGGCGGCGACCCAGCACATGATCTTGGATGCGGTGAAGTGCCGGGCCGGGCCGCGAACTTCCCAGAGCCCCTGGTCTGGTTCGCGCCAGTGCCTGAGCGCGGCCTCGACCTGCTGCCTGATCACCGGCCAGCGCCGCCCGTCGAGCCGGTCGCGGGACCGGGTGTGCAGGTAGAGCGAATCCAGCAGGACGCCCCAGACGTCATGCTGGCGCTGGTCCCAGGCCCCGTTGCCGATGCGCACCGGCCTGGCTCCTTCGTAGCCGGACAGGTGATCAAGCTCGGCCTCATCGAGCCGGCGCTCGCCGCCGATGCCGTACATGATCTGCAAGTCGGTGTCCTGCCCGGCAATGTCGGCGATGAAGTAGAAGAAGTCGTCGGCTTCGCGGTCAAGACCGAGGGTGTACAGGCCCCAGAGCATGAACGTGGAGTCGCGCAGCCAGGTGTACCGGTAGTCGTAGTTGCGCTCGCCGCCTGGCGTCTCTGGCAGCGAGGAAGTCGCGGCGGCCAGCAGCGCGCCGGTCGGCGCGTAGATGAGGCCCTTGAGCGTCAGCGCGGAGCGCTGCAGGTGCTTGCGCCACGGATGGTCGGGGAACCGGCCGCGGCCGAGCCAGTCCCGCCAGAAGTCGGCGGTCACGCCCAGCCGCCGCTGCGCCTCGGCAACGTCGGCCGGCGGGCTCGCGTCGCCCCAGGACATGGCGCAGAATGCCGCCTCGCCAGCCTGCAGCTGGCGGCGCGCGATCGCCCGGCCGCCCTCGAAGCCCAGCTTGAGGTCGGTCGTCAGCCGTACCGGCGGCTGGTCACCCGCCTGGGCTTCCGCCTGGCCGTACCCGGCGCCTGTGTGCCGCCAGGTGCCGCGCGCGCGGCCGTAATCGAACGCCGGCTCGCACTCCAGCAGCACGTCGGCCGAGCCGTTCAGGCAGCGGATCGTGCGCACCAGGACGCGCTCAGGGCGGTGGTCGGTCGGCACCCGCTGGTGGGTCGGCGACCGTTGCGCATCAGCTGGCCAGTGGCCCATCAGCAGGGCGTCGCTGACGACCGCCCAGCCGCCGCCTGGCAGGCCCCAGGTCGTCTCGAGCACCATCGTCCCCGGCAGGTACCGGCGGCCAGAGGGCACCGTGACATCCGCCGGGCCGAGCCGGAACGATCCGGCGTCGCGGTCCAGCATCGCCGCGAACACGCTCGGCCCGTCCATCCTGGGCAGGCACATCCACTCCACGTTCCCGCTCGGCGCGACCAGGGCGCAGACCTCGCAATCAGACACGAAGCCGTAGTCAGAGATCGCCGGGAACGGGCTCCCGCCCGGCGTGGGATGCGAATCCTGACCAGGAACGTGCGCCACCGCTTCCCCCCGTGCTGCTGGTGCCGTGCGGCCGGCACCCGGTTAGCTGCCCCGCTGTGGCCCCTACCCGCGCCGAGGCCAGCCATATCCGGGTGCGGCGGCCGGCCTGCCGGTGATTCGGCGCCCGGGCGGGGAACATCTGCAGGGAGTGGCGGCCACCCGACCGAGGGGGACTGGCCCGGTGGCGGCAAAACCCGGAGCTATCTGGTGATCGGGGGAAACAGCCATGAAAGCGTTCGTGATGCACGAGATAGGCAGAACCGGCTTCATGGACAAGCCGATGCCCAAGCCCGGCCCTGACGATGCGATCGTCCGGACGACGCAGGCCCTGATCTGCACGTCTGACTCGCACACCGTCGGCGGCGGAATCGGCCAGCGGCACAACCTCACCCTCGGCCACGAGGCGGTCGGCGTGGTGCACGAGGTCGGCAGCGAGGTCGAGGTATTCCACCCTGGCGACAGGGTCGTGGTGGGCGCGATCACCCCGGACTGGGGTCACCCCGCCGCGCAGGCCGGGTTCGCGTCACAGTCCGGCGAGCCGCTCGGCGGCTGGAAGTTCTCCAACACCAAGGACGGCGTGTTCGCCGAGTACTTCCACGTCAACGACGCCGACGCGAACATGGCCAAGATCCCGGAGGGTGTCCCTGACGAGATGGCCGTGTACTGCTGCGACATGCTGTCCACCGGCTTCATGGGCGCGGAGCACGGCAACATCCCGATCGGCGGTACGGCGGCCGTGATTGCCGAGGGCCCGGTCGGGCTGATGGCGACCGCCGGGGCCAGGCTGCGCGGGGCCGGCCTGGTCATCGGCGTCGAGGCGGTGCCACGCAGGCAGGAACTGGCCCGCCGATTCGGCGCCGACGAGATCGTGGACTTCAGCACCGAGGACGTGGTCGAGCGGATCATGGACCTGACCGACGGCATCGGCGTCGACACGGCGATCGAGGCGCTCGGCGCGGACGCGACCTTCCAGACCGCCGTCAAGGTCACCAAGCCCGGCGGGACGATCTCCAACACCGGCTACTTCGGCGAGGGCGAGTTCGTGCACATCCCGCGGGTCGAGTGGGGCGTCGGCATGGCGGACAAGACCATCACCACCGGACTGTGCCCGGGCGGCCGGCTGCGGATGGAGCGGCTGCTGCAGATCCTGCAGACAGGGCGGGTCGACCCGACGCTGATGACCACGCACCGGTTCGGGTTCGACGAGATGGACCGGGCGTTCGAGGTCTCCGACAAGAAGCTCGACGACGTCATCAAGCCGCTCGTCAGCTTCGCGTAGTCAGCGGCAAGCGAAGGCTGCGCGCACCATGCTGAACCGTCTCGCGGTTTTCGGCGCCACCGGCGACCTGACCGCACGTTACCTGCTCCCCGCCATCGCCGCGCTGCGTGCCGCGGGCGAGGCCGGTGACGCATTCCAGCTCATCGCGGCCGGGCGCGAGGACTGGTCAGCGGCGCGGTTCCGGGACTGGGCGGCCGCCTCGCTGGCCCGGCACGCCGGGGACCTGACGGCCGGGGTCAGGGACGCGGTCGCGGCGGCGGCCAGCTACCAGCGGGCGGACGTCACCGACCCGGCCAGCGTCCGCGGGGTCATCGCGGGCGACGAGCCGGTTGCCTGCTACCTCGCGCTGCCGCCGGCGGTGTTCCCGGCCGCCGTGTCGGCGCTGCACGACGCGGGCCTGCCGGGCGGCAGCCGGATCGTGCTGGAGAAGCCGTTCGGTGCGGACCTGGGCAGCGCGATCGAGCTGAACCGGCTGCTGGCCGCGACCCTGCCCGAGGAGGCAGTGTTCAGGGTCGACCATTTCCTGGCCATGACCACGGTGCAGAACCTGCTCGGCACCCGGCTGGCAAACCGGGTGTTCGAGCCCATCTGGAACAGCGCCCACATCGCCGAGGTCGATATCGTCTGGGACGAGTCGCTGGCGCTGGAGGGGCGGGCCGGCTACTACGACGGCGTCGGCGCGCTGAAGGACATGGTGCAGAACCACCTGCTGCAACTGCTGTGCCTGGTCGCGATGGAACCGCCGATCAGCCTGGGCGAGCGTGACCTGCGCGACCGCAAGGTCGACGTGCTGCGCTCGGTCAGGCCGCTGGCGGGCCAGGACATCGCCAGGCACACCCGCCGCGGCCAGTACACGGCCGGCCGCATCGGCAACCGCGACGTGCCCGACTACACCAGCGAGGACGGAGTCGATCCCGCGCACCGCACCGAGACCTTTGCCGAGATCGAGCTGAGACTGGAGAACTGGCGCTGGCCAGATACCGTCTTCCGGCTCCGCACCGGCAAGGCCATGCGACGGGACCGGAAGGAGGTCGCTGTCCGCTTCCGCCAGGTCCCGCACCTGCCGTTCCCGCACCGCGGCGACGAAGCGCCCAACCTGCTGCGGTTCGGCCTCGACCCGGAGAACGTGAGCCTCGAGCTCACCGGCATCGGCCCGCGCCCCCGTGCGCTGTCGCCCATGTCGCTGGCGGCGCAGCTCCAGCCGCCCGAGCTGCCGGCCTACGGCCAGCTGCTGCACTCGGTGCTCAGCGGCGACAGCGCCCTGGGGATCCGCGGCGACGAAGCCGAAGAGTCCTGGCGCGTCGTCAGCCCGGTGCTCGAGGCATGGGCGAAGGACGCGGTGCCGCTGCGGGAATACCCGGCCGGCTCGGACGGGCCTGCGGCAGCGTGACGGTGCCGCCCGGCGGGGACGACCCCGCTGGACCCTCCCGGCCGGCCAGCGGGCGCACGCGCTCGCGGCGCTGGCTGGCCAGGCTGAGCTTCGCGCTGGCGTTCCTCGGCGTCGCCGTGATCGCGGTCTTCGCGGAACTGAAGAGCCTGGCGATGCTCGGCCTCGGCCTGGCCGCCGTGCTGCTCTGCCTGGTGGCAGCGTTCTTCGCGGTGTCCCGCCGCGGCCCGCTGCGCTGGCTGTCGCTGCTGGCGGTTATCCTCGCGCCGGTGACGGTGATCGTGGTGTACGCGTTCGCCGGACTGCTCTGGGTGGCGGCGGCGTCCGCGGCAGCCTGGCTGCTGGCCGGCCTGACCGGGCACGCGGCGCTGGCCGGAGACAGCCGGGACCTGCCGATGCGCGAGTTCCCCGCGGTACCGAAGGCCAGGCGGCCGTTCCTGATCATGAATCCGCGTTCGGGCGGCGGCAAGGTGCTGCGGCTCGGCCTGCCGGGCAAGGCGGCGGCGCTCGGGGCCGAGGTGTTCCTGATGAGCGATTCCGAGCCGGTCGACGTGGCACTGGTAGCCCGCCGGGCTGTCGCCGCGGGTGCCGACCTGCTCGGCGTCGCGGGCGGCGACGGCACCCAGGCGCTGGTGGCCGGCGTGGCAGCCGAGCACGGCATCCCGTTCCTGGTGATCACCGCAGGCACCAGAAACCACTTCGCGCTCGACCTTGGCCTGGACCGGGATGACCCTGCCGCCTGCCTGGACGCGCTGTCCGACGGCGTCGACCTGCACGTCGACCTGGGCATGATCGACGGCCAGCCGTTCGTCAACAACGCCTCGTTCGGTGCCTACGCCGAGATCGTGCAGACCCCCGCCTACCGCGGCGACAAGCTTGGCACGACGCTGAATGCGCTGCCCGACCTGATCCAGGGCGAGCGCGGGGCCCGGCTGTCGGCACAGGCCGGCGCGGTGCGGATCGACGCGCCGCACGCGCTGCTGGTGGCCAACAACCCGTACGGAACCGGGGACATCGCCGGCCTTGGCCGCCGCCCGCGGCTCGATGGCGGCGTACTTGGCGTGGTAGCGGTCACGGTGGCAACCGCGCGGCAGGCGGTCGGCCTGCTCCGCGGCCGGCGTGCCGCCGGGCTGCGCGTGCTGTCGGCGCCTGCCGTGGTCGTCACCGCCGATGCGGAGCGGATTCCGGTCGGCATCGACGGCGAGGCCGCGCGGCTGCCGGTGCCGGTGCGGTGCACGATACGGCCGGCCGCGCTGCGCGTGCGGGTGCCAAGGAACCGGCCAGGCGTGCCACCGCCAAGACCAGCGATCAGCTGGTCCCTGCTGTGGCGGCTGGCATCTTCGCAGCCAGGGCAGGTATCCGGTGCCCGCCGGTTACGAGCAGGTCAGCGAGCTGCACCGGGTGCTGGCGCGCGCAGCGGAGCTGGCGGCGCGGACGCTGGTGTTCGATATCGAGCCGCTTGTCGCCTGGTGGGATACCAGCCAGGAGTCGCTTGACGCGGGCCTGGCGCGCATCGTCGCCGAACTGCACGATGCGCCGGAACTCCGGGCACTGGTGTTCGCTACCAACTCGGCCCGCCGCCCGTCGGCCATCCCGTCCTTGCCGGGGGTGCGGGTGGTCTACCTGGCCTCCGCCAGGAAGCCGCTGCGCACGGCGCCGTACCTGGCGCTGCCCAAGCCTGGCGCGGTGATCGGCGATCAGGTGCACACCGATGGCCTGCTTGCCCGGCGGCTCGGCTACACGTTCCTGCACTGGAGCCCGCCGCTGACCGGCGTCCCGCCAGGACCACGGCTCATGCACGCGGCCGGCCGGCTGATCAGGCCGCTGGTCTTCGGGGCTGGCGGGCGACCGGGCCAGCGCGACTAACTGTTGTGTCGGCCTGATCTGGCCCAATCTTTACCCCGGTGTCATCTGCATGTCGTCTTTTCCCCATAGATGTCATTCTGGAATTGCAGTCCTCGCTCGAGGTGCCGCCGCGCAGGCATTTCGAACGCTCGCAATGGCTTGGGCAAGCCCTCGGCGTTAGGAGACCTTGCGTGACAATTGAAGTAAGCCGGCGCCAGCTACTGGCGTCAGCAGGTGGCGTGGTGCTGGCGTCCTTCGCCTTGCCGGCCAACCTGCGGAAGATCATCGACGGCACGCCGCCGGCGCGCCTGAACGCCAGGCGGCTCACCCCGCCCATCTCCGAGATCCAGCACGTCGTCGTGCTGATGCAGGAGAACCGGTCCTTCGACCACTACTTCGGCGCCATGCCAGGGGTGCGCGGCTTCGGCGACCCCACGGCGATCCCTGGCGTCTTCAAGCAGGCGGATCCGCAGAATCCTGACGGCTACCTGTACCCGTTCCACGCCGACACGCACAGCACAAGCGCACAGGCGCTGCCCTCCACCAGCCACGACTGGCTGCCGCAACACGATTCGTGGGACAACGGCGCGATGGACGGCTTCGTCACCGCGCGCCTGGACAAGTCCATTGACTCCTACGACGGGCTCGCCGCGCAGTACTCGATGGCGTACTTCCAGCGGGACGACATCCCGTTCCAGTGGGCGCTGGCCGACGCCTTCACGATCTGCGATGGCTACCACTGCTCGGTGCTTGGCCCGACCTGGCCGAACCGGCTCTATCTCATGACCGGCCAGATCGATCCGCTCGGCACCAACGGCGGCCCGACCTACGGCAACTACGTGCCGCCCGAGGGCTTCTCGTGGACCACCTACCCGGAGCTGCTGACCAAGGCGGGCGTGTCCTGGAAGGTGTACCAGGAGATCGACAACTACGGGTTCAACGTGCTCGAGTACTTCGACCAGTACCAGAACGCGCCAACCTCGTCGCCGCTGTACCAGAACGCGATGCGGTTCTACCAGGCCGGCCAGTTCGAGTACGACGCGATGAACGACCGGCTGCCCACCGTGTCGTACATCCTGCCGACCTCGTACCAGTCCGAGCACCCTGACTTCATGCCGGCGGCCGGCGCCGACTACGTGGCGAGCAAGGTCAACGCGATCGCGGCCAACCCTGAAGTGTTCGCCAAGACCGTCTTCATCCTGATCTACGACGAGAACGACGGGTACTTCGATCACGTGCTCCCGCCGACCGCCCCTGCGGGAACGGCCGGCGAGTACATCCCCACATCGGTCACCAAGGATGCGCCAGGGCCGATCGGCCTTGGCTTCCGGGTGCCCTGCATCATCGTCTCGCCGTGGACCGTGGGCGGCTTCGTCTGTCACGACACGTTCGATCACACGTCCGTCACCAGGCTGCTTGAGCTGGTGACCGGCGTGGTCAATCCCAACATCACGGCATGGCGGCGGCAGACCGTCGGCGACTTCACCTCCGCGCTCGGCAGGTTCCCGAACCGGCGGTTCCCGCGGCTGCCAGACACGAAGTTCCAGCTCGAACTGGCCGAACAGGAAGTGCAGCAGTTCCAGCTCCCGCCCTACCCAGGCGCGAACCAGACTCCGCCGACGCAGTCGCCCGGCGCCAGGCCGGTGCGACGCCGAGCATCCGCCTCGACCGTGGTGGGGGTGTGATCGACATGACGCAACGCGAATCATCGGGCCTTGCCGTGAGCGTGGCTGGCCGGCGGGTGATCATAGCGGCGGCAGCCGCCCTCGCATTGGCCGCCGCGGGCACCGCGACGGCCCTGGCCGCGCATCACCAGGCGCACTCGGTCGCGGGCAGGCATCAGCCTGCCAAGACCCGGCTGGCCTCGGCGGCCTGCACCGGGCCGGCCGGCGCCGCCTACGTGGCGCTTCCCGGCTACCAGGCATTCGACGCTGTCAACACCGCGAACTGCGATCTGGTCCAGCAGTACAACGTGGGTGACAGGGAGGTGCCTGGCACCGGTACCGAGGACTTCAACTACGACTCCACCGACGAGGGCGTGGCGATCTCCGGCGACGACCTCTACTTCGCCAACACCGGCAACGACACCGTCGCGGTGATCGATGCCGCCAAGCTCGACGTGGACAACTACGAGAATCCAGCCGAGACCCTGATCCAGGTGGGCTTCGACCCGCAGAACCTGGCGGTGACCCCTGACGGCAGCCAGGTCTGGGTCGCCGAAACCGGGCCGCAGACCGGCCAGCCATCGCTCGGCGGGATCAGCGTGATCTCGACGGCCACCGACACGGTGACCGCGCACCGGCGGCTGTGGACCGACCCGAGGGCGATCGCGTTCTCGCCATCAGGGACAACCGCCTACGTGACCACGTCGCAGGGCCTGCTGGTCATCGACACGGCCAACCTCAACGTGATCGCGGTGGTCCGCGGGCTCGGCAATCCAGAGGGCGTGGCGGTCTCGCCCGATGGCAGCACCGTCTACGTCACCAACACGGTGCAGAACGTGGTCGACGTCATCAGCGCCGCCACCAACAGTGTCACCAATACGATCAGCGTCGGCCAGCTGCCCTGGCAGCTGGTGCTCTCGTCCGACGGCGGCACGCTGTACGTGGCCGACGCGGACGCCAACGCCGTCTCGGTCATCAGCACCGCGTCCGACACGGTTACCGACACGATTTCCGACCCGGGTGACCCGGTGAGCGTGGCCCTGACGCCCGACGGCAGTGAGCTGTGGGTCGGCGGGCTGACCTCGGGCATCGTGACGGTGTTCGACACTTCCAATGACACCAGCGTGGGCAGCTTCAACGTCGGCTACGGCGGCGAGGCCAACGCTGGCGACGGTGAGGAGCCGACTGGCATCGTGCTCACCACCACGCCGACGCCGGGGAGCTCGGCGGCAGCGGCGAAGGCGAGCACGGCAACCAAGGCTGGCTCGCGGTAGCAGCTCCCGGCGGGGGCCCTGCCTTCGGGCAGGGCCCCGGCCGGCGCCGCGGTCACCCCAGCGCCTCGGCGAAGCCCTGCCGCCACGACGGATAGCGCGGCTGCCAGCCAAGCTGCTGCCTGGCCTTGGCGTTGGCGAATCCTCGGCCCTCGGTCATCATCAGCACCGCCACGTCACCGGCCAGCATCCTTGCCACCCACTTGGGCACCCGGATCGGCGGCTTCGCGCCCGCGCAGCTGGCCAGCCGCGGCAGCCACTGGCTGGCCGGGGCCGGCTCGTCGTCGGCGATGTTGAACACGCCGGCTGCCTGCTGCTGCACGGCCAGCACGGCAGCGCCTGCCGCGTCGTCCAGGTGCAGCCACGAGCTGTAGCCAGCACCGCTGCCCACCAGCGGGAACCGCCGCTTGCGCAGCAGTTCGACCTGATCGTCGGTGGCACCGGGACCGTACAGGCCGCCGTAGCGCAGCACCGCGCCGCCCGCCTTGGTGACCTTGTCCTCCAGGTAGCGCAGCGCCGCCATCACCGGCTCGGCCGCCGTGCCGGCCAGCGGGTCGAGCGGATCCTGCTCGGTCTTCACCCAGCCGCCCTCGCGGATCCCGTTCCAGCTTGCGTAGCCCTGCGCGACGAAACATGACACGCCGGCCGCGTCGGCCGCGGCCAGCAGGTGATCGGTGCCCTCGGTGCGCAGCCGGTTGGTGGCGGCGAACCACCGGTCCATGTGCTTCAGGTCCGGCCTGCCGCCGTGCGGCACCGAGATGCCGGTCATCTGGTGCACGATCGCATCCGGCCGTGCCCCGGCTACCGCGGCGCCGACCGAAGCCGCGTCCAGCCCGTCCATCAGCACCGCGGCCGCGCCAAGCCGCTCGAGCCCGGCCAGCTTGGCCGCGCTCGTGGTGGTCGCCGTGACTTCGTGGCCGCCGGCAACCAGCTGCGGCACCAGCCGGCGTCCCACCACCCCGGTCCCGCCTGCCACGAACACCCGCATGACCATCACCCTCCTGACAGCTGCCGCCAGACCTGGCCGTCCGGGTAGCGGAATCGCCGCACCGACTCGGCGCGCAGCTGCATCGAGTTGCCCGGCGCCGTCGGCGCCAGGTAGCGGCCGTCGCGGACCAGCGCCGGAGCCTCGAAGTGCTCGTGCAGGTGGTCGATCCACTCGATCACCCGGCCGTGCTGGCTGCCTGACACGCAGGCGTAGTCGAAGAACGACAGGTGCTGCACCGCCTCGCAGAGCCCGACGCCGCCCGCGTGCGGGCAGACCGGGATCCCGGCCTTCGCGGCAAGCAGCAGGTTGGCGATGTTCTCGTTCACCCCGGCGACCCTGGCCGCGTCGATCTGCATCACGTCGATCGCACGGGCCTGCAGCAGCTGCTTGAACACGACCCGGTTCGCGGCGTGCTCGCCGGCCGCGATCCGGATCGGGGCGACCGCCCGGCGGATCTCGGCCATTGCCAGCACGTCGTCAGGGAAGGTGGGCTCCTCCAGCCATGCCGGGCGGAAGCCGGCCAGCGCGCCGATCCACCCGATGGCCTCGGCGGTGCCCCAGACCTGGTTCGCGTCAAGCGCGATGGCGTAGTCATCCCCGCACACCCGCCTGGCCAGCGCGCACCGCCGCAGGTCGTCCTCGATGTTGCCGCCGACCTTCAGCTTGACCTGGCCGAACCCCTGGTCCATGGCCTCGCGCAGCAACTCGGCGAGCTGGTCGTCGGCATAGCCGAGCCAGCCGGGCGCTGAGGAGTAGGCAGGGTACCCGTGCGCGGTCAGCTCGGCGATCCGGTCCTGCTTGCCGTCGGCCGAGCGTTCCAGCAGGTCCAGCGCCTGCGCGGGGGTGATCGCGTCCTCGATGTAGCGGAAGTCCACCAGCGACACGACTTCGGCCGGGCGCAGTTCGCAGAGCAGCCGCCAGAGCGGCAGCCCGGCGGTCCTGGCCCGCAGGTCCCAGCACGCGTTGACCACCGCGCCCGCGGCCATATGCGCGATGCCGGTCTCCGGGCCGAGCCAGCGCAGCTGGCTCTGCCCGGTTAGCCGCCGCCACAGGCCGCCAAGATCAGCGACCA
>JASHQL010000115.1 GCA_030039155.1 Streptosporangiaceae bacterium
GGGCCGCCGGCCCCGCGAAGGCCGGTCCGTGCCGCCAGCCCGCGGCGGGAGCAGTACCAGCGGCCGCCGCGCTGGCGGAGCATGCCGTCGGCGGCCAGCCCGGCCGCCACCTGCCCGGCCGCGGGCCCGAAGTCTGCCAGGTCGGCGTCGGTCAGCGGCAGCTCGGCCGCGGCGGCGCACAGGTGCGGCGCCAGCACGTACGGGTTCGCCGGGTCGAGCACGGTCGCCTCGACCGGGGTACCGAGCAGGGCCTCTGGGTGATGCACCAGATAGGTGTCGAGCGGGTCATCCCTGGCGATCAGCACGGCCACCGCACTGCGCCCGGCGCGCCCGGCCCGGCCTGCCTGCTGCCAGAGTCCGGCCCTGGTACCCGGCCACCCTGCGATCAGCACCGCGTCGAGGCCGGCCACGTTCACGCCGAGCTCCAGCGCGGTAGTAGCGGCGATGCCGGTCAGCTCGCCGCAGCGCAGCGCCGCCTCGAGGGCCCGCCGCTCCTCCGGCAGGTAGCCCGCCCGGTAGGCGGCGACCTGGGCGGCCATCGCGCCGGCGCCCGCCTCGGCCAGCTGCCGCTTCGCCGCCTGGGCGACCGACTCGGCGCCGCGCCTCGACCTGACGAACGCCAGCGTCGGCACGCCGTCCGCCACCAGGTCGGCGAGCAGCCCCGCCGCCTCCGCCGTCGCGGTCCGCCTGACCGGTGCGCCTGCCTCGCCGACCAGCGTGGTCAGCGGCGGCTCCCACAGCGCCAGCACCAGCTCGCCGTGCGGCGCCCCGTCGCCGGTGACCGCGGTAGCGGGCAGGCCGGTCAGCAGGCTGGCGCACCGGTCAGGCTCGCTGATCGTGGCCGATGCCAGCACGAACCCGGCCTCCCTGCCCGCGTGCTGCCGTGCCACCCGGCGCAGCCGCCGCAGCACCTGCGCCACGTGCGAGCCGAACACGCCGCGGTAGCTGTGGCACTCGTCCACCACGACGTAGCGCAGCCGCCGGAAGAAGCCCTCCCAGCGTGCCTGCAGCGGCAGCAGCGTGTGATGCAGCATGTCCGGCGTGGTGAGCAGGTAGTTGGCGTGTGCCCTGGCCCAGGACCGGTCGGCGGCCGGCGTGTCGCCGTCCACCACCGCGGCGCGCACGCCGCGAATCCCCAGGCCGCGGACTAGCTGCAGCTGGTCGGCCGCGAGTGCCCTGGTCGGCGCGATGTACAAGGTGGTGCCGCCGTCGAGTGCGGCGGTCAGGGCCGGCAGCAGGTAGCCGAGTGACTTCCCTGACCCGGTGCCGGTGGAGATGATCACGTTGCCGCCGTTCCTGACCAGCTCGGCGGCTTGCGCCTGGTGCTCCCACGGCGCGCGCACGCCGCAGCGCTGCAGCTCGGCAGTGATCTCGGCTGGTACCCACGGCGGCCAGGCAGCTTGCCAGCCTGGCCTGGCCGGCAGCCGCTGCAGATAGGTGAGCCGCCCGGTCCTGGCCCCCCAGTCCAAGATCCGCTCGACGCGGGGGGGTTCGGCGGGGTCGCCCGCCCAGGGCTGAGCTGGTCCCTGCCGCGGCGGCCAGGACAGGGGCTGATCAGCGGAGACCGGGGGATCAGCGGGCAGAATCGGCGGCACCGTGGGCATCGCTTCCAGTGTGTCATCTCCAGGCAAGGTGCCTGGGGCTGCGATCTGGTATAGACATGACCTCAGAGGTGATGCGAGTCACGCGCCGAGCGCGTGCTTGCCCGTGCTGCTGACCGCTGACCTGAGAGCCTGAAGAGGCGCTGGAGGACTTGTGGATCTGAAGTTGGATCACCACACCAAGGATGGGATCGAGATCGTCGATGTAGAGGGCGAGATCGACGTCTATACCGCGCCGCGCCTGCGCGAGCTGCTGATCGAGCTGGTGAACAGCCGCTTCTATCAGCTCGTGGTCAACATGGAGAAGGTCGAGTTCCTCGACTCGACCGGCCTTGGCGTCCTCGTCGGCGGCCTCAAGCGGGTCAGGGCGCACGACGGGTCGCTCGACCTGGTGTGCACTCAGGAGCGCATCCTCAAGATCTTCCGCATCACCGGCCTGACCAAGGTCTTCGGCATTCATGACACGGTGGACGAGGCCATAGCGGCCAGGAAGTCAGAGAAGTAGTCACGGTCTACCCGCAGATGGCAACCGTCGAGCTGAGCTTCACCCCGCTGCCCGCGCACGTGCGCACGGCCAGGCTGGTGGCGACCGCAGTGGCCAGGCACAGCGGCGTGGATGAGTCGTTGCTCGACGAGGTCAGGCTCGCGGTGGGCGAGGCGTGCTCGCGCGCCGTGGAGGGCCATCAGCTGCACTGCCCGGCCGAGCCGGTGCGGCTGGCGCTGACCGACCTGGCCGACAGGTTCGAGGTCGAGGTGACCGATACCTGCGTGCAGGCTCCGGCCGAGGTAGCCAGCCAGGTGGCCGGCGGCAAGGCGCCGGTCAGGCTGGCGGCTCAGCCGGCTGGCGCCGGCCGGGGCACCGCCGATGGTGACGGCCTGCCGCACAGCCTGGGCATCGCGGTCATCGCCGGCCTGGCCGACGACGTGGTCATCACCGAGACAGAGGTCGGCACCGTGATCAGGATGAGCTGGCCATCGGCAGGTTCGGCCAGCTAGCTGAGCCTGATCTGGTAGTACTTGATGATTACCTTTCCGTCACAAACTGGTCGCGGTAGCGGCAGGATTTGGACCCAGGCGACGATCAGGTTGCCTGGCTGCGTAGACTCCCCGGCACCATCGCGGTGCAGCGGGCCTGGAGTCACTGCGCCGATGTCGTCGTGTCATCGGTGCGGGGTCCGCCGTCGCCGGGCTGCGGCTTGGTGACATGAACTTTCCTGTCGAGGAGGACAGATGACTCACCCCGCTCTGGCGGGTAGCGCGATCACCGTAGCCGGAGCCAACCTGACCTGGGTTGTCGTCGTTGCCGTGATCGCTCTGCTGGCTCTTGCCGTAGCCGGCTGGCTGGTCAGGGACGTGCTCGCGGCCAGTCAGGGCTCGGCGAAGATGCAGGAGATTGCCAGGGCCGTCCAGGAGGGCGCTGCCGCCTACCTGCGGCGGCAGTTCACGACCTTGAGTGTCTTTGTGGTCATCATCCCCTTCATCTTGCTGCTGCTGCCCGCGCCTGATCTGTCGGTCAGGATCGGGCGGTCGGTGTTCTTCCTGATCGGCGCGCTGTTCTCGGCTACCACCGGGTTCACCGGGATGTCGCTCGCGGTGCGCGGCAACGTCAGGGTTGCGGCCGCGGCCAAGGAGGCTGGCGAGCGGTCGGCGATGCGGATCGCGTTCAGGACCGGCGGCGTGGCCGGCATGTTCACCGTCGGCCTCGGCCTGCTCGGTGCCGCGCTCGTGGTGATCATCTATAAGGCAAACGCCTCTGACGTGCTTGAGGGCTTCGGGTTCGGTGCGGCGCTGCTGGCCATGTTCATGCGGGTCGGCGGCGGCATCTTCACCAAGGCTGCCGACGTGGGCGCCGACCTGGTCGGCAAGGTCGAGCAGGGCATCCCTGAGGACGACCCGCGGAACGCCGCCACGATCGCCGACAACGTGGGCGACAACGTCGGCGACTGCGCCGGGATGGCGGCTGACCTGTTTGAGTCCTACGCGGTCACGCTGGTGGCGGCGCTGATCCTTGGCAAGGCGGCGTTCGGCGAGCAGGGCCTGGTGTTCCCGCTGATCGTGCCGATGATCGGCGTGATCACCGCGATGTTCGGCATCTTCGTGGTGGCGCCGCGCAAGAACGACCGCAGCGGCATGACCGCGATCAACCGCGGCTTCTTCATCTCAGCGGTGATCTCGCTGGTGCTGGTGATCGCGGCGGCGTTCATCTACCTGCCGGACAAGTTCAGCAAGCTGACGGGCGTCACCGAGCACTCGATCCTGGTCCAGACCGGCAACCCGAGGCTGGTGGCGATTCTCGCGGTCGTCATCGGCCTGGTGCTGGCCAGTGCCATCCAGCTGCTCACCGGGTACTTCACCGAGACCAACCGCAGGCCGGTCAAGGAGATCGGGGAAAGCTCGCTCACCGGCGCCGCCACCGTCATCCTGTCCGGCATCTCGGTCGGCCTGGAGTCGGCCGTCTACTCGGCCCTGCTCATCGGCGGCGCCGTGTACTGCGCGTTCTTGCTCGGCACCGGCAGCCCCACGCTGTCGCTGTTCTGCGTCGCGCTGGCGGGCACCGGCCTGCTGACCACGGTCGGCGTGATCGTGTCGATGGACACCTTCGGCCCGGTCTCGGACAACGCGCAGGGCATCGCGGAGATGTCCGGCGAGTTCGAGGGCGAGCCAGCACAGGTGCTGACCAGGCTGGACGCGGTCGGCAACACCACCAAGGCGATCACCAAGGGCATCGCGATCGCGACCGCCGTGCTGGCCGCGACCGCGCTGTTCGGCGCGTTCCGCACCCAGGTGCAGTCCGCGCTCGGCGCCTCGGCCAAGACCTTCACGCTGTCCATCGACAAGCCGAACGACCTGTTCGGCCTGATGATCGGCGCTGCCGTGGTGTTCTTCTTCTCCGGCCTGGCGATCATGGCGGTGGGCCGTGCGGCCGGCCGGGTGGTCTGGGAGGTACGCGAGCAGTTCCGTACCCACCCGGGGATCATGGACTTCACCGAGAAACCCGAGTACGGCAGGGTGGTGGACATCTGCACCAGGGACTCGCTGCGCGAACTGGCCACGCCAGGCCTGCTCGCGGTGCTCACCCCGATCGCCGTCGGGTTCGCGTTCGGCTACGGGCCGCTCGGCTCGTACCTGGCCGGCGCGATCGCGGCCGGCGCGCTGATGGCGGTGTTCCTGGCCAACTCCGGCGGCGCCTGGGACAACGCCAAGAAGCTGGTCGAGGACGGGCACCATGGCGGCAAGGGCTCGGATGCGCACGCCGCGACGGTCATCGGCGACACCGTCGGTGACCCGTTCAAGGACACCGCGGGGCCGGCCATCAACCCGCTGATCAAGGTGATGAACCTGGTGTCGCTGCTGATCGCGACCAGCGTCGTGCAGCACAGCCACAGCACCGGCCTGCGGGCAGGCGTGGCGATCGTCGCGATCGGGATCGTGGTGGGCGCGGTCGTCGTCTCTAAGCGCCGGTCGACAAGCATCGCTGCTGGCGGTGGCGACAACAACGCGGAGGCAGGCAAGGCGTCGGCCGGCACCGCCGCTGCCTGATCGGTTCGCTGAGCAGGCCGGGCCCCGGCCTTGGGCCGGTGTGTCGCAGCGCGTCGGGGCACTTGCCTGCTGGTTGTGCTGCAGCATTGGTGGTGTGCAGAACCGGCTGGTGGTGATGCGGCATGCAAAGGCTGGTGAGCTGCCCGGCGGGCCGGACTTCGAGCGGGCGCTGAAGGCTCGCGGCCGCCGCGATGCCGCGGCCGCCGGGGAGTGGCTGCGGGCGGGCGGATTCCGGCCTGACGCGGTGCTCTGCTCGGCGGCGCGGCGGACTCGGCAGACCTGGCGGTACGTGTCGGACGCGGTTGGCGCTGGTGCCGCCTTCACCGCGGATCCGCGGCTGTATGAGGCCGACGCGGATGAGGTGCTGGCCATCGTGGCGGAGACGCCTGGCGAGGTCGGCACGCTGCTGTATGTCGGGCACAATCCGGCCGCGGCGGAGCTGGCGGCGAGCCTGACCGGGACCGAGCTGCCGTTTCCCACCGCTGCCATCGCGGTGGTCAGGCTGGCAGGTTCCTGGGCCGATGTGCGGGCCGGGTCCGGCGACCTGATCGCCTCATGGACGCCGCGGCCGCAGCCGGGCTAGCTGGCTTGGTCGTCCTCGGCGTCGGCGGCTGCCACGTCGGCCGAGGAGATGCCGAGCAGGTACAAGATCGCGTCCAAGTGCGGCACGCTCAGCGAGGTGTCGGCCACGTCCCTGACCGCGGGCTTGGCGTTGAACGCGACGCCGAGGCCGGCCGCGGCGATCATGTCGAGGTCGTTCGCGCCGTCGCCGACCGCGATGGTCTGGCTCAGCGGGACGCCGGCCTGCGCCGCGAACGACCGCAGCGCCTGCTCCTTGCCCGGCCGGTCGATGATCGGGCCGGTGACCCTGCCGGTCAGCTTGCCTGCCTCGATCTCCAGGGTGTTGGCCGCCGCGTAGTCAAGCCCGAGTTCGCTGGTCAGCCAGCCGGTGAACTGGCTGAACCCGCCGCTCACCACGCCGCAGCGGTAGCCGAGCCGCTTCAGCGTCCGGATCAGCGTGCGGGCGCCGGGGGCGAGCCTGATCTCGGTGAGCAGCTCGGTGACGACCGATTCCGGCAGGCCCGCCAGCATCGCGACGCGCTGGCGAAGCGCTTCGGCAAAGTCGAGTTCGCCGCGCATCGCGGCCTCGGTCAGCGCGGCCACCTCCTTGCCCTTGCCCGCCTTGGCCGCAAGCAGCTCGATGACCTCGTCCTGCACCAGCGTGGAGTCGACGTCCATGATCACCAGGCGCATGGCCCTGCGGTGCAGCCCGCCGCGCTGTACCGCGATGTCCACGCCGAGCCGCACCGATTCGGCCGCGAGCGCGGACCGCAGCGCGGCCGGGTCGGCACCGGACACGTCGAACTCCAGGCAGGTCACCGGGCGGTGCGCGAGCCTGCCGATGCGGTCGATGTTGGCCCCGCTGGCCGCCACCCGGCCGGCTATTGCCGCGATCACGGCGGGGATCAGCGGCCGGCCGAGCACCGTCACGTGCAGCTGCCCGCGCCGGTACGGCGCAGGCTCGGCCGAGCCCATGGTGATCTCGACCTCCATGCCCAGGTCGGCGGCGAGCGCGGCGACGTGCCGGTGGATCGCGGTCAGGTCCGGTGCCGCGTCGCAGGTCAGCAGCACGCCAAGGATGAGGCGGCCCCTGATCACCACCTGCTCGACGTCGGTCACGCTGAGCGGGTGCTCGGCGAGCGCGGTGAACAGCCGCGAGGTGACGCCTGGCCGGTCCCTGCCGGTCAGCGTCACCAGCAGCGTTGTCTGCGGATCGGGCATGGCCTGCTCACGCTATCGGCCCGCGGCCAGGCCGCGGCCAGCCGGGGCTCGCGGCAAGCCGCCTGACACGTTGCTGCCAGGCAGCTTGACGCCACCGCCAGGGCCTTCCGCCGGCCGGTCAGATCGGGTGACCTGGCAGTCAGCACGACAAGCACGCTGCGAGGAGATCGAGCGGTGACTCTCAACCAGGTCACGGCTGCCGCGGCTGCCGCGCCGCTGACATTGCTGACCGGATGCGGCATCGCCGCCCCGGCGCACGCCTCCCTGGCCGTCGCAGGGGCGCGGCCTAGGGCGGCCGAGCTGCCGGCCGGCCAGACCGGCTCGGTGGCGCGGGTGCCGTGGCGCCTGGTGGGATCGGGCTGGGCGCTGGTCCAGTACTCGCGCTGACTCCGCTGCGCGGCAGCACCGGCTTTGACCTCGGTGACTTCAGCGGCTGGCAGGCGCTGCCCGCGTTCATCCAGGGCCGGTACTAGG
>JASHQL010000116.1 GCA_030039155.1 Streptosporangiaceae bacterium
TCGTCCAGTGCGCTCCCGCTCCGGGTGCTGTGGGTCGGCACCACCGCCTACAACAAGGGACTTGACCTCGCGCTGGCGGGCTGCAAGCTCGCGCGAGCGCGCGGACAAGAGATTCTGCTGACGGTGGTCGGCATCGCGGCTGAATCAGCCGGCCCGGGGCCTGCATCAGCCGGCCCGGCGCCTGCATCAGCCGGCCCGGGGCCTGCGTCGGGCGGCGGGTGGCTTACCTGGCTGGGCAGCGTCCCGCCGCATGAGATGAATTCGCTCTACAGCCGGCACGACATCTTGCTGTTCCCGTCACGTTACGAAGCCTGCCCGATGACGGTGCTTGAGGCGCTGGCCGCCGGGCTGCCGGTCATCGGCTCGGCCGCGGTGCAGTGGCTGGTGGCGGATGCCGGCGAGGTTGTCACCGACGAGCACGCGTGTGGTTACGCCGAAGCACTGAGGACGCTCGGGGAACCGGAGCGCCGCCGCCAGCTGGCGAGCGCTGCCCTCGCGCGAGCGCGAGCGTTTTCCTGGGAATCGTGCGCCGCTGGGTACCTTGAGGTGCTCGATGCCGTCGAAAAGCAGAAAGGACGCCGATACCGTCATCTATCAAAGCAAGGTGCTGTTTCCGGCCCGGTGTGAACCGACGATTCGGCACTGCCGCTTCGCAAGATTAGGTATCGTCGGTCAGGGCGACTGAGCGAAATGAACACCCTCTGCCGGGAGGCCGTTCAATGACGATATCGCCGCACTATCAAAATGAGGCAGGTACCGCCTACGCCGGATGGCAACTGCGAGCCGTGGAGGCACTGGCCGGAGAGGCCGCCCGTCGCTTTCGCCCGTTCATCAAGGCCGGCGATGCCTGCCTGGATTTCGGTTGCGGGGGCGGCAGGATTCTTGACTGCCTCGAGGCTGGTCACCGGCTTGGGGTTGAACCAAACGAAGTCCCAGCAGAGGCGGCACGCGCTCGCGGGATCGAGGTATTCCCGACGCTCCAGCACGTCGGGACCGAGACAGTAGACGTCATGATCTCAAATCACGCTCTGGAACATTGCCGTGAGCCCTTTCTGGAACTCGTGAACATGCGGCGGGTATTGAAGGCAGGCGGCAGGTTAGTGCTGGTGCTGCCTCTCGAAGACTGGCGGCGGAGCCGCCGCTTCCATCTGGACGACAGGAATCATCATCTCTTTGCCTGGACGCCGCTCCTGATCGGCAACCTGGTGACCGACGCAGGTTTTCTGGTCGACAGCATCAGAATCGTCCGCCACGCATATCCACCAGGGGCTGGCATTCTCTGGCGGTATCTTCCCGAGCGTGTCTTCGACCTGATTTGCAGCATGTGGTCAGTCACGGCGTTGATGCGCCAGCTCAAAGTCGTAGCAACCCGACCGTAGCAAGCCGATGCGCAGAGCGGCGGCTGCCACCGGGGGCGGCACGCGCAGGGCGACGCTGCTGGCCTTAGCGCCCGTCCTGCTTGGCGTGGTACTGGCGGCGCTCGTCTGCTACCCGTTCGCCGGCGGGCGGCTGCTGCTGCTTGACTTCGTGTCCGGCCCGCACCAGCCGCTGCTGCCGGCGACGGCCTTCGGCCTGGACGGCGGGCTGACCGCGGGCCTCCCGCTCACGATCGCCTTCGGGTTGCTCGATCGCGTCCTCGGGCAGGCAGGCTCGGTAGTCCCGGCCGCGGTCTTCTTCCCGCTGGCCACCACCGGGGCAGCGCGCATCATGCGCGCTGCGGTGCTCCCTGCGCGCCTTGGCGCCGGGCTCATCTACGCCGTCAACCCGTTCGTCTTCGACCGGCTCTACGCCGGGCAACTGGGGGTCTTGCTCGGGTACGCGCTGTTGCCGTTCGCCGTCAGCGCTCTGCTCGAGGCGGCGGCAGGGCGGCACCGGATCGCCCAGGCGGCCTGCTGGGTGGCTGCGACGGTGATGATGAGCGCGCACTTCGCGTGGATCCTCGTCCCGGTGACCGCAGCGATCGCGCTGACCCGAGCGGACCGGCTGCGGGCATCGCTCCGCCTCGGCGGCGCCGCGCTCGGCGCCGCGGCGATGAGCTGCTACCTGCTCGTGCCGCCATTGCTGCTGGGAGCTGCCCCGGCCGGGGCTGCCGCCCAGCTGGCCGCATACCGGACCCAGGGCGATCCCCGAGTCGGGCTGTTCGTGAACGTCGCGGGGCTCTACGGCTTCTTCCGGCCGGGACCGGTCGAACCGAAGAACCTGTTCGCTGGCTGGCCAGCCGTGCTCGCGGCCTTACTGGTGGTGGTCGCCATCGGCTACCTCGCAGTGCTCAGGGATGCGGCGCGCCGGCGCGACGGGCTGGCCGTGCTCGCCGCGGGCATCGCCGGGTACTTCCTCGCCCTCGGCAGCCAGGGGCCGACCGGCAGCCTGTTCGTCTTCGCGTACGAGCACGTTCCCGGCTTCGTCATCATGCGCGAGCCGGACAAGTTCGCCGTGCTCGTCGCCGTCGGCTACGCCTACGGCTTCGGCCACGGCATCGCCGAGCTCGGCACCTGGAGCCGCGGCAAGCTGGCCTGGGCCGTGCCCGCGGCGCTGGCGATCGCGCTGCCCCTCGCCTACACGCCGAACCTGCTCGGCGGCCTCGGCGGCCAGGTCAGGGCGAGCCAGGTGCCCGCCTCCTGGACGGCCGCCGCACGCCTGGCCGGGCAGCACACGGTGCTGTTCCTGCCGTGGCACGAGTACTTCCAGGCCCCGTTCACCGGTCACCGGGTGATCGCCAACCCGGCCGCCGACTACTTCGACGGAACCGTCATCAGCAGCCAGGATCCGGGCGCCGGGTACGGCTTCGCCGCCCAGGACCCTGAGCACGTGTTCCTCGACAGGCTGCTCGGCCCGCCGGTTGACCCACGGCGACTCGGCGTCGAGCTGGCCGGCCTTGGCGTCAGGTTCATCGCCCTGGCGAAGGTGACCGGCTGGCGTGACTACGCGAGCGTGCGGCTCGAGCCCGGGATCCGGCTGGTGTACTCGAGCCCGTCGCTGGATCTCTACTCGGTCAGGCCGACCGCCGCGGAGGTGCGTGACGGGCGCCGGGTCCGTGCCCTCGGCCCGGTCGGCTTCCGCATCCTGCCCGGCCGTCCTGGCATGCTCGCGCTGCCGGTTCCCTACGCCAGCGGCTGGACGCTGGGCGGCCGGCCCGCGGTACGGCTCCCAGACGGCCAGCCTGGTGTTCGCGCACCGGCCGGAGGCGGTGTCGCCCATTACGATCCTTTCGCGGGCGTTGCGGCCAGCGAGATCGGCTCTCTCGCGGCAATCCTCACGGTTGCCGGCGTTGCCTTCCTTGAGCGGCGAAAGCGGCGCACGGCCGTATTGCCCTGGCGCATAAGCCGTGCCGAGGTTCCGGCGGAATTCGCCGTTTCCCAGGAGCAGTAAGCGCGGGCGGGCCGTTCTTGCCCAATGGGCGTCAACGACTGATGAGATCGGCAACCTCGTGCGCCCAGGCAGCCAGCGCCCGAGCGCCGGCGGCAACTACGGTTCCCGCCCTGCTTCGTGCTCCATGCGGACCCTTTCGTGCTCTAGGCGGGCCCTTTCGTGCTCTAGGCGGGCCCTTTCGTGCTCTAGGCGGGCCCTTTCGTGCGCCACCCGGGCCCTGCTGTCGGCCACGTGGGCGAAGCGCCTGCGGATGCCGCGCAGCACGGTCAGGTCGTGCCTGGCCGATGTCGAGCCGCCGAAGCTTGAGTTCCCGCCGTAGACGGCCGCGACCCGGTAGAACCCGGCTGGCAGCGCCCTGGCCGCCGGCGAGCAGGTGCCGATCCCGTGATGCAGCGTGGCCGTGCACAGCGTCGTTGCCTGCGCCTTTACCGCCACCGTGCCGGTCGGCGGGTCGGCCGACCTGAAGCCAGCCAGCACGAAGACCGTGAACGTCTCGTCGTGTTCGTCGCCGTAGAACACCTCTGTCCTGGACAGCGAGAGCAGCGTTACCGAGTTGCACGGCCCGTAACACGTCTCGGCCGCGGCGAGCTTCGCCTCCGGCCGCACGAAGGCGCTGGTGAGCACTCCGGCGGTGAGCGCAGCCGCGATCACCCCGAAAACTAGTCCGCGGTGACTGCGCATGCGGAACCGAGCCTCCTCACTGACTATGCGCTGTTGCGGAAAAGGCGGACTCGCACCAGTTACGTCGAGACCGTAGCTCGCTCGATCTCAAAGCTGATCTCGCAGAGAATTGCAATGTAGCACGTTCACCACGGCGTTTATTGAGCCAGTGAATTTGTCTTATTGGGGCCTGTTGCCTCGGCTGAGCTATTGGGATGGCTTTTTGGCTGAGAGATGTCATAAACTGGCAGTCAACGGAATTCCCTGGCGGAATGACGGGAGCGAGATGCGCTGGCCTGACGGCTTCATCTGGGGGACTGGCGCCTCGGCAACGCAGTGCGAGGGGGCTGCCCCGTCGTCGGACTGGTGGGACTGGGAACGCGCCGGGCACGCACCGCCGTCAGGAGACGGGAACGGGTTCGCCGAGCGCTATGCCGAAGACTTCAGGCTGCTGGCCAGCCTGGGGCTGCGCCACCACCGGCTGACGATCGACTGGGCGCGGGTAGAACCAGAGCCTGGCAGGCACGACCAGGCCGCCGTCGGGCACTACCGCGATGTGCTCGGCGCGGCGCTCGCGGCGGGCATCGAGCCGTGGGTCTGCCTGCATCACTTCACGCTGCCCAGGTGGTTCGCCGACGCCGGCGGGTTCTTGG
The DNA here is from genome assembly GCA_030039155.1 of Streptosporangiaceae bacterium. Classification (GTDB taxonomy): domain Bacteria; phylum Actinomycetota; class Actinomycetes; order Streptosporangiales; family Streptosporangiaceae; genus JOPF074. Next base: position 4,683 of record JASHQL010000116.1, read on the forward strand.
CCGAGCCGAACCTGGGCGAGTTCTGGGCCAGGCACGTCGAGTTCATCGCCGAGACGTTCGGCGATCTTGCCCGCGGCTGGCAGCCGGTGAACGAGACGAACTACTACGCGCTCGCGGCCTACCGCGGCCGCGGCTGGCCGCCTGGTCACAACGATCCTGCCGAGGCCGCGCAGGTCTCGCGCGCGATGCAGCTCGCCACCGCGGAGGCCGCCGTGCGGCTGCGGCAGACCGGGGCCCCGGTGGCGTCGATCTTCGGGCTTTCTGCCATCGAGGCGCTGGACGACAGCCAGCAGACCGGCAGGCTGGCCGGCCTGCTCGACGGGCTGAACTGGCGGGCCGGGCTCGACCTGTTCCGCGACGGGGTGCTGCGGGTTCCCGGCCTCGAGCCGACCGAACGTCCGGACCTAGCCCGCTCGTTCGACCTGGTCGGCTTCTCGTTTTACTCGACCATCGGGATCCGGCATGGCCGCATTGTCCGGTACCCGGCTGACGCGCCGGAGTCGCCGCTTGGCTACGGCATCTGGGCCGACGGCCTCGGCCTGGTGCTCGACCGGCTGCACCAGCTGTTGCCAGGCACCCCGCTGCTGGTGGCCGAGTACGGCATCGGAACCAGCGACGACAGCGAGCGGGCCCGCTATCTCGAGCGCGGGCTGCAGGTGACCAGTGACGCGATTGCCCGCGGCGTGGATGTCCGCGGGTTCTTCCACTGGACCGCGGTCGACAACTACGAGTGGCTGCACGGGTTCGACGTGCAGTTCGGGATCATCGACAAGGACCGTCACATCCGGCCGAGCGCACGCGTGCTGCAGCGCGAGGCAGTCGGCTGACCGGTCAGCGTGACGTCGCAAGGAATGCTCACCTGGCGGTCCGCGTTCACCCGCGGGTGAAGAAGATTGGCTTCCTGTCGTTCGGGCACTGGTCGTCATCGCCTGGGTCGCAGACGAGGTCCGCATCGGACGCGCTGCTGCAGTCCATTGAGCTGGCGGTGGCCGCAGAAGAGCTCGGCGCCGACGGGGCGTTTTTCCGGGTGCACCACTTCGCCAGGCAGCTGGGATCGCCGTTCCCGCTGCTCGCGGCCGTCGGCGCGCGCACCAGCCGGATCGAGATCGGCACCGCGGTCATCGACATGCGCTACGAGAACCCGCTGTACATGGCCGAGGACGCCGGCGCGGCCGACCTGATCGCCGGCGGCCGGCTTCAGCTCGGCATCAGCCGCGGCTCACCCGAGCAGGTGATCGACGGCTGGCGGTACTTCGGCTATCAGCCGCAGGACGGCGAGACAGACGCCGACATGGCCCGCAGGAACGCCGAATTGCTGCTCGAGGTGCTGCGCGGGAACGGCTTCGCCCAGCCCAACCCCAGGCCGATGTTCGCCAATCCGCCGGGGTTGCTGCGGGTCGAGCCGCACTCACCGGGGCTGCGCGACCGCATCTGGTGGGGCGCCGGGTCGAAGAGGACCGCGGCCTGGGCGGGCCAGCTCGGCATGAACCTGCAGAGCTCAACCCTGATCAGCAACGAGTCTGACAAGGCGTTCCACCTGCAGCAGGCAGAGCAGATCCAGGCGTTCCTCGATGCCTGGCAGCAGGCAGGTCACCAGCGCCAGCCGCGGGTCTCGGTGAGCCGGAGCATCTTCCCGCTGGTGGATGACCGCGACCTGACGTACTTTGGCCGCCGCAGCCAGGACAGCGACGAGATCGGGTTCATCGACGCGGAGACGCAGGCGATCTTCGGCCGCAGCTACGCCGCCGAGCCGGACGTGCTGATCCAGCAGCTCAAGGAGGACCAGGCGATCGCGGCCGCTGACACGCTGCTGCTCACCGTGCCCAACCAGCTTGGAGTCGACTACAACGCCCACGTCATCGAGAGCGTCCTCAGCCAGCTGGCACCCGCGCTCGGCTGGCGGTAAGCCCTGACGGGTCGGTCGTGGCGGTCCGTCACGGCATGCGGGTGTCGGTAGCCCGGTGGATACTGCCCGGCATGGCGAGATTCGAGGACCAGGACCTGACCGATGCCGAGTTCCGCGAGTGCGACCTGACTCGCGCCCGGCTGATCGGGGTGGTGATGCAGGACGCCGTCATCGACGGGCTGGTCAGCAACCTGGTGGTCAACGGCGTCGAGGTGACCGCGTATGTCGAAGCCGAGCTTGACCGGCGGCATCCGGTGCGGCTGCTGATCCGGTCAGCTGAGCCCGCCGATCTCCGAGCAGGCTTCCGGCAACTGCGCGCTGACTGGTCGGCGACAGTCGACCGGCTCCGCGGCATGCCAGCAGGATCTGCGTACCAGCGCGTCGGCGGCGAGTGGTCGGCGGTGCAGACCCTGCGTCATCTGGTGATGGTGCACGACTCGTGGTTCAGGCGCTGCTGCCTCGGGTCGACCGAGCCGTTCACCGCGATCGGGCTGGCGCCCGAGTACGTGCCGGACCAGGAGGAGCAGGGCCTGGACCGGGCGGCAGCGCCCACGCTCGACGAGGTTGTTGCCGTGCGCGACGTGCAGGGTGCCGAACTGGAGCGCTGGCTGTCGACCGTGACGGCCGGCCAGCTGTCGGCGCCAGCGCCAGTGCCGGCCGGCCAGGGCTGGCCACCGTACGCCAGGGGAAAGTCGGTGCTCGAATGCCTGCACGTGGTGCTGGACGAGGAGTGGGCGCATCACGGCTTCTGCGTGCGTGACCTCGACTTCATCGGCACGTGACCGGCCGCTGGAGGTTTCGTGCTGGAGACTACTGGCCGGCCGCCAACGGCTGGCCGCTGGCTGGCTGACGGGTTGGCTGGCCGGCGGCGCGGATCGAGGTCGTGGTCACCGGCGTGCTCGGTCGTGATCACCGAGTTCCGGCCGAGGACCTGGTTCTCGCCGGGCGGGAATACTGGATTGCCGGGGGCGCGCTGGACACGCTGCGGGACAGCCAGTCCCAGCTCAACACCCCAGCCGAACTCGGCGAACTGCCCGTTCCGCCCCCTCGCCAGCCGCAGGAAGCGGGGCCTGACGACTGTCGGCGTGGGCGGCTGACCGGACAGGAGCTGTGCGTGGCGCCGGTCTTCGAGCACCAGGTCAGCGTGCGCTGGCGGGATACTGACGCGCTCGGCCATGTCAATCACGCGGTCTACCTCACCTACCTGGAGGAGGCACGCGACGCGTTCTACCTGCGCACGCTGGGAGATCCGGTCTACGTGGTGGCACGCCTGGAGATCGACTTCCGAGCCGAGGTCCGGCACGCCGACCGGACCGTGCGTGCCCAGATCGCCGTCGAACAGCTGGGCAGGACCAGCCTGACTACCCGCGAGACCCTGCGCACTCCGGACGGCGCGGTGGCAGCAGAAGCGCGCGTGATCACCGTGCACTGGGACCAGGAGGTGCGTGCCGCGGTCCCGTTCAGCGACGAGCAGCGCGCCCTGCTCGCGGAGTACGTTGGCTGACCGCAGCGTGCGGTCTCGCTGTCTCGTCTAGCCGGCGGAGCATCCGCGCCGCAGCAGTCGCCGCGCCCCCGGCTGTCGCCGCATGTCGCCGGATTGACAGCGGGCGGTGCGGTTCCGTTCGCGTCGCGCGTCGCGCAGTGCCCTCACTGGGTGCCAAGCCGCGACGATCGTCAGCCGGGGAAGTTGCCGAACTTGGGTAGCTTCCCCTTGCAGGCCTTGACCGCGGCGGCAACCTTGGGGTTCTTCGGGTTCAGGCCGTTGAGGAACCGGTCGTCCGGCGATGACCCCGTCGGTCGCGTGGCCGGCCGCGATGTCGGGACCGGCTCGCCGTGCGCGGACATGCAGGTCCTGAACGCCTTGAGCGCGGCCGTGAACCCGCCGCCGAACCCGCCGCCGAAGGACGGGCGCAGCGAAGCACAGGCCTTCGCGGCCTTCTGGAACTTGCTGCCACCCGCACCGCCGAACCCGCCACCGAAGCCCCGTGACGCCGACGGGTCAGGGGCAGGCAGGCTCACGCCGTGCTTGCGCAGGCAACTGGAATATGCGCTGAAGCCTGCGCTCCCGGCGGAAGGCGCCTGAGTCAGACCGCACCCGGCGACCAGCAGCCCCGCGATCGCGACCAGCGCCGCCCCGGCCAGGTACCGCCTGGCCTGTCCTGCTGGCCACGCCAGGTCGCGAACCAGCCTGAACCGCACCGCCGACCCCACTTCCTGCTCCGCCTGCGAGCACAGCACGGGTGCCCGAGATTCCACCGGTCAATGCTGGCCAGCGTTCATCCCGGCAAGCTGAGCGAAGGCTGCAAGTTGTCCGACGGCCGGCAGTCGGTCGCCACGGTCGCCACGGCGGTCGGCCGGCCTAGCGCGGCGGCCGCGGCGGGCGGCCGGTGGGATGGGCAGTTGCCGTCGGCTGGCGGTTGCGATGGCGCGGTCGTCACGGCGCGCGGTCGCTCGCGTGCTGACGTCGGGACTTCGTGCTAGCGGCGGCCGTTGTCGGCGCTGAGCCGGCGCAATGCCGCCACCAGCTTGTCGACCTCGGCCTTGGTGTTGTACAGGGCCAGCGACGCGCGGGCCGCGGCCTCCACCCCGAAGCGGCGCAGAATCGGCTGAGCGCAGTGGTGCCCAGCGCGCACCGCGATGCCCTCCCTGTCCAGCGCCGAGCCAACCTCATCCGGCTGATAGCCGTCGAGCACGAACGTCAGCACGCTCGCCTTGTCCGGTGCCGTCCCGATCAGCTGCAGGCCAGGAACCGTGCCCAACTCGCTGGTCGCGTATCCGATCAGCTCGTGCTCGTAGCCGGCGATCGCCGGCAACCCGAGCTGGCTCACATAGTCGAGTGCCGCACCCAGGCCGACGGCGTCCGCGATGCTGCCAGTCCCGGCCTCGAACTTGGCCGGCGGCGCGGCATATGCGGTCCGCTCGAACCGCACGTCGCGGATCATGTTCCCGCCACCTTGCCAGGGCGGCATTTCCTCGAGGATCTCCGGCTTGGCATACAGCGCGCCGATGCCGGTCGGCGCGAAGATCTTGTGGCCGGACAGCACGTAGAAGTCGGCATCCAGTGCCGACACGTTCACCGGCAGGTGCGCGACCGACTGAGCGCCGTCGACAAGCACGCACGCGCCCGCGCGGTGTGCCGCCTCGATCACCTCGGCGACCGGGACTACCGTGCCAAGCACGTTGGAAACGTGCGCGATGGCGACCATCCTGGTCCGCTCGCTCAACAGCGCCTGGTAGTCGTTGAGCAGCAGTTGCCCGGTGTCGTCGACGGGGATGATCTTCAGCCGCGCGCCTGTCTGCTCGGCGAGCTGCTGCCACGGCACGATGTTGGCGTGATGCTCCAGGTGCGAGATGACGATCTCATCACCCTCGGCGATGTGCCGAGTTCCCCATGCCTGCGCCACCAGGTTGATCGCCTCGGTTGTACCGCGGGTAAACACGACGGAGTCGGCCGAGGGTGCACCGAGGTAATCGGCCGTGCTGGCCCTGGCGCCTTCGTAAGCGTCGGTCGCGCGTGCCGCCAGTGTGTGCGCGGCCCGGTGAATGTTGGAGTTCTCGTGTGCGTAGAAATATGCCAGTCGGTCGATGACGGCCTGCGGCTTCTGCGTGGTGGCAGCATTGTCCAGCCACACCAGTCGCCTGCCGTTCACCCGTTCCGACAAGATCGGGAAATCCTGCCGCACGCGTTCGACGTCATACGGCACGCTGTCCTGGGGTTCGGTAGCCAGGGATGTGGGCAGCCGCTCATTGATGAAGTAGAACGTCGGCGCGGGACTGGCGTCGTACGACAGTGCGGCGGGTGCCGCTGGCGAGGCGACCGGTGCCGTTGGCGAGGCGGCCGGTGCCGCTGGGAAGGCCGAAAGTGCCGGCCGGGCCGCAACAGGCTGGGCAGCGGGCAGCGGGGCAAGATCGGCTGCCGGGTCGATGCTGCGCGGGACCGCAAAGGCTGGCGGCGCGGGCGCGCCAGGCAAGTCACCGGCCGGCCTCGGCTGGGCCTCAGCTGACTCCGCGTCCTGGTCGGCCGGCGGTTCCGCGACGGTCAGCTCGCCGTAGAGCCGGCTAGCCAGCCTGGTCAGCATCTCCTCGTCGGGAAGCCATCCGGCCGCGGCATCGGCCTCACTTGTAGGTGTGGGCATATTCATGGAACTTGCCGACCTCTACGTTCTGCAGTACCGCGAGCGCGTCCGGTGTCAGGACCGCGAGCGAGCAGTACAGCGAGACCAGATAGGACGAGATCGCGCTGCGGCTGATGCCCATGAAGCGGACGGACAGGCCTGGCGAGTACTCGCCGGTCAAGCCCGGCTGGAACAGGCCGACGACACCCTGACGGCGCTCGCCGACGCGCAGCAGCAGCACCGACGTCTTGCCCTTCACCACCGGAACCTTGTCGGACGGCACTACGGGGACGCCGCGCCAGGTGATGAATTGCGAGCCGAACAGGCTCACCGTGGGCGGCGGCACGCCGCGCCGCGTGCATTCACGACCGAATGCGGCGATTGCCAGCGGATGGGTGAGGAAGAATGCGGGCTCCTTCCAGACCTTCGTGATGAGCTGGTCGAAGTCGTCCGGCGTCGGCGGCCCGGTCAATGTGGAAATGCGCTGCTCGGCCGCGGTGTTCGCGATCAGCCCGTAATCGGAATTGTTGATCAGCTCGCTTTCCTGCCGCTCCTTCACGATCTCGACGGTGAGCCGCAGCTGCTCGCTGATCTGGTCATAAGGGCTGCTATAGAGATCCGATACCCTGGTGTGGATATCGACGACGGTGGCCACCGAATTCAGGAAGATCTCCCGCGCCCCCTCGTCGTACGGCACGTAGGTGGTGGGCAATTCGGACTCATCCCGCGGCGGGCATACGACCTCGATGGACTCGGGGTTGAGCACCTTATTCAGGCGGTAGATGCCAGCTTCTACCGGTGTCCACTCCAGCATCCGGATCAGCCATCGCGGCGAGATCGTGTCGAGCTGAGCGGTGGTCTTGGTGGCATTAGCCAGCTGCCTTGCCGCGGCATCGGTCAGGGCAAGCTGGCCGGTTGCGGCTGGTCCAGACGGTTTCGCCATCACTAAACCTCTCTCGATAAGACCTGCATCTATTCGCTCTCATGTCCACTCTTCGGCAAGAGTGGTGAATATGAGATAGGCAGCGCATACATTCGACGAATGTACGTCCGAGGTCGGGAGAATGCTGCGGCCGGACTCTATCAGGAGTCGGCGCGGAAATGGCTGAAACGATCGCGTCGCCACGAACGGTGCGGGGAAGGCGGGCGAAGTTGCCAGTAATGAGGATCTGTGCCGGATTCGCGACCGTCGTGCAGGGTCAGACGAAGGCAATAGCCGGCCAGCGGGCTTTCCCGGCCTGAGCCAGCCACGCCACTCCGCGGCGGCGGCGCTGCGGCGATCACTCCACCCGGACGGTGATCTCGTGGATGAAATTGCCGCCGTAACCGAGCCGGTTCCAGGCGGGCCGGAGTGGCTGGGTGCGGCCGCTGCCATCGGTTGCCCTGGCCCGAATGGTCAGCTCACCTGTGCCCGCCGCTTGCAGCGGCAACTCCCAGCACTGCCAGGCATCACGGCCAGGCGCGCCGACCAGGCTGGCAGGCTGCCACGGGTGGCCGGTCGCCTGCACCATGACCTGCGTGACCGGCGCCTGGCCGGACCATGCG